>NZ_JASLCN010000261.1 GCF_030151805.1 Fluviicola sp. | reverse complement strand
CTATGAACTTCCGTTGACTTACGGAGATAATTACGAATCAAGAGGATATACAAATGTCGATTTGAATCCGATCTACGATGCAAAATGGAGACAACACCGCCATCGTGTGACGAATGTGGATGGTTGGGGAACGGTAAAAACCCCTTTCGGACAATTTGCTGCGATTCGTATTCATCATGTTATTGACGAATTGGATTCGATTTATATTTCGTTCAGCGGGTTCTCTACGTGGGTTCCGGTTCCGGTTCCGCGAACACATGAATACGAATGGAGATCAACTTCAGACAAAGAAGCGGTGATGCGCATTCGCACCAATGAAATTTTGGGAAATGAAACCGTTACTGCGATTGAATACAGAGATAATTTCAATGGATTGGGCTTAACAGAAAGTAAAGTTTCCGTTCAGTTCTACCCGAATCCTGTTTCGAATGAATTGCATGTTTCAACGGCAGAGTTGGCTCAAAATTTCTTTATCGTAGACAATTCCGGGCGTGTTTGGAAACAGATTCCTGCAACATCCAAAGAGCAGATTTTAGACGTTTCGGAATTGGCATCCGGTTCTTATTCGTTAGTCGTTGTATTTCCTTCCGGATATGCTACGCAGAAGTTCGTGAAATAAACGTAACTTTGTACCAGCAAGCCGACTGTCGCTCCTGATTTCGATCAGGGGAGGAAAGTCCGGGCAGCATAGAGTAACCGTGCTTCCTAACAGGAAGGATTCGTTCGTCTTTGGCGAACGGGTACAGAAAGTGCAGCAGAAAATAAACCGCCCTGATTTCATAGTTGATGAATCAGTGGTAAGGGTGAAAAGGTGAGGTAAGAGCTCACCGTTCCGGTGGTGACATTCGGAAGCTAGGTAAACCTCACGGGCTGAAAGATCATGTAAACCAGGCGAGTAGGGCTGCTCGTTCTCTTTCGTCATTTGACGGATGCCTGGAGGGTAGATCGATAGATGCTGACGGTGACGTCAGTACCAGATAAATGACAGTCAGTTTCGAAAATGAACTTTTCGGAATGTACAGAACCCGGCTTATGCCTTGCTTTTTTGAAGATCGTTTTTATAAGCTCTTTTGTGCTCCATAATCACTTTCTCGATGGTTCCGCCCTGCATGGGCCTTCCACACAAAATGGTGTGATACTGAACCCCGTCAAACTTGAATTTGAGAAAAGTAACCGATAAACCCAAAAGGGAAAAGGAACGCGCTTTTTTGATACAGATAAACTCCAGGACGAAAGAACGCTCGGAGAGTAGTTTGAGGATTACCACATCATTTTTAATGTAGCCGGTGGCGAGTGTCACACGGATAATCTTTACCCAGATGGTGAAAATAATTGCAAGACAGATACTTGTTCCCAACGGGAATGAAAAATGATTGCTCATTTGGATTGAAATCCCGACGAAAAAAGCACTCAGTAACAAGTACAAAATGACCAGCAAACTGAATGTTTGTTTTCTGTTGTCCGGGTTTAGTAGTATTCGATCCGCATTGATTAGTACGGTAGAATTCATAATAGTAGCGTGAAGTTTGCTTAAATGTAAGATAAAATTAAATTAACAATCCAAATTTTAACAAATTAATTTTGAGGTACTTAGTTCAACTCATTGAATTTCAAGCGTACGGATTAAGAAATTAGGCTGAATGGTTTTGAAGGTAGAGAGTTGATTCCGGTTTGATGCAATCTGGTACTGAAAACGGCTGTAAAACTCAATAAATTGGTCGGAAGCAACTTTGTTCCGGCTGTATTTGTAAAGACTGACGCTGGTGAAATTAGTCATGAATCGTTGTTTTTCAACGAGGTAATAAAAGCAATTGTCCTGGTTGAAACGAATGTTTTTTTCAGAAAGCTTTGCAAGCTGATCCAGGGTGTAAATCCCATATTTGGAGCCCGTGGAATGATTCGTTTTGGAGATCCGGACGAATTTTTCCGTCTTTGAAAGCTTCATCAGGTAAGAAGTCAGATTCGACTTCACTTCAATTTTCGGACGGATACTGTCTTTGTTCCATTTATTCCAATTGAGCGGAAGACATGTGGAGCTGGAATCTTTTTTCGTCGTTAAAATAAGCGGGTTGTGACAAAGCGGAACCCATAAGTGATGATTGTTGTTGAACTGGCGGTCCATATTCCGGAAATAGGTGTGACCTTTCAGTTGACTGAACAAGCTCTGGTTGTACAAATTTTCTCTCAAACTGTCGGATGAAAGCAAAAGCACATCAATACCGGTGTTGAACTTGTTTTTCTCAATGGATTTTGCAATTTCCTCCTGAGACTGATAAACTACCTGAACAGAAATGTGTTTCGATTGCTCAAACTCAAGAATGATCGAACTGTCGGCCGGGCAATACGTATCCGTATACACCATGATTTTTTCGTGTACACTGGGTTTTGCTTCGTCCAGAACACAAGAGTTCAGGGCCAAAAAAAAGCCCGAAAAAAGGATGCAAATCTTCCAATTCATAATGAGTCAAAGATAGTGGTATTTTGTACTTTTGTAAAAAAATATTCAGGTGTCGAAAAGCAATTTAAATAAGCAGGATAAATTAAAAATTAACCAACTTCTTGGTGATTTACAAAGTAAGGATGAGTTGAAAATTGCCGGAGCAATCAAGGCTTTTGCAATTCACGGTCATGCAACCATCATTGAGCCGCTTGTTGCTGTCTGGAGATCCGGGTTATCTGCTGAAAATGAGGCTTTGGTGATTGATTTGTTGCAGAGTTTGAAAGATACTCCATCAATCGAACCGTTGATGGCAGCATTTAACAATCCTGAAAACCGTCCGCTTCAGCGAAAATTGCTCAGCACATTCTGGAACTCCAAACTGGATTTCTCGGATTACCTTGCTGATTTTGTGCTCTTCGGAATTGAAGGAGATTTCCTGGATGCATTGGAAACCATCACCGTGGTGGAGAACTTTGAAACCGTTGCTCCGGAATCCGCTATTTTGGAATCACAATTATTGCTTACTGAATATTTCGGGCAAACCGAAGGCAGGGATGAGCAAAAAGACGCTATCCTGACAGATTTGGCAATGCTTCTGAAAGATTTCTCTGACCTGGAAGGAACAGACGATCTGTATTTAGAATAATCCGTTTATTTCGGCATCAATTGCCTGGATAATTTTCCCCAAATCTTCCTGGTTTTCAGGAAAACGGTTATTGTCTACGTCAATAATCAATAATTTTCCGTTGTCGTAAGTAGAGATCCATGCTTCGTAGCGCTCATTCAGGCGTTTCAAATAATCCAAACGAATACTTTCTTCGTAATCTCTTCCGCGTTGCTGAATCTGGTTTACCAAAGTAGGCACGGAAGCCCGGAGGTAAATCAACAAATCCGGTGCCGAAACGAATGAATCCATCAGATTGAACAATGAAAAGTAATTTTCAAAGTCGCGCGTGGTCATCAGCCCCATAGAATGTAAGTTCGGGGCAAAAATGAACGCATCCTCGTAAATTGTGCGGTCCTGGATCACATGATTGTTACTGTTTTTGATTTCCTGGATCTGTGTGAACCGGGAATTCAAATAATAGATTTGCAAATTAAAAGACCAACGCTGCATGTCCTCGTAGAAGTCGTTGAGATAGGCATTGTGTTCAACATCCTCAAAATGAGTCTCCCAGCCGTAGTGTTTTGCCAACATTTTAGTGAGAGTTGTCTTTCCTGAACCTATATTTCCTGCTACTGCGATATGCATAATCATTGAGTTTTTTGGGGCTGACTAAATTACAAAATATGCCTACATAATCCGCGGATTGTTCAAAAAATAATTGCCCCTGTGTAATTGCCCGAATTGGGTTGATAGATGGATTGATTCAAATTACGAATGCCGAATGGAAAACATTTTTAATTAGGAATTAGGAATTAGGAATTAGGAATTAGGAATTAGGAATTAGG
>NZ_JASLCN010000223.1 GCF_030151805.1 Fluviicola sp. | reverse complement strand
GACGCAATACAATTGTACTTTGATCTACTGTCGCTACCCGCAGGTAATTAATCGTTGGTGCTACCGGAGCTGTAATGACAAACGAATCTTTATTTGAGAATGCTTCAAAACCGTTTCCGTTATTTGCCCGGATCACCACATTGTAAGTTTGGAGCGGAATCAGACTCAGGTCGTACGATTCGCTCGTTGTTGTTCCAACTGCTGTCCAGACACCGTTTCCTTCTTTTACAAAAATGGTATAGCCGGTTAATCCTGCGCCCCATCCCACATAAGGTGTCCAGGTTAATTCCGCCTGAGATGTACAACTATTTGTAGTATAGGTGAGATACATACTCGTATGTAATGCTGCTTTTGCAGAAGTCTGATATGTCGGAGGAATTGCAGGTGTAAAGCAAGAGTCGAACGCGGCAATTGAATATGTTTCCGGTCCCGTGATCGGAATCGGATGTGTGTACGTGGTATTGGTGATTCCCCAAACGGTATCTATTTCTACAATAAATCCGTTCACATCCTTGTGATAGACAATGTATCCGTAAGTATCCGGCTCGTGATTCTGATCCCAGGTAATGACGATGTTTCCTGTCAGCGTATCAACTGAAACGCTTGAAATTGTTGGAATTCCGGGAGTAATATCATCCTGGAGGTTGTCACCGATAATGTTGGACGACCACTGACAAACCGGAGTGGAATAAACGACCTGGTAATTCAGGAAAGCCGAACAGATATCAATCGTATCAATGAAATGTGTTGTATTGTATGGCAGAACCGCGATCGAAGTCCAGGTTCCTACCGGATATTCCCTGTAGATCGTACACACATTGCTCATTCCCGGAAGCGGAGCCGGAGCCGGAAGATTCCAGTCCAGAACTGCTGTTCCGTTTGCAGGATTAAATAAATCCAGTTGAATGTTTTTAACCGTATCGCTCGACAAAGTCACGTTACACCCGGATTTTACCTGAACGAAATAATCATTATCCTGTCCGGGAGCCGGAACGTTTACGGTCGTTGTTCCGATCGGGTAATTTCCGATCAATCCATTCTGAACGGAATACAATTCAAAGTTGACAAAGGTATTATTCGGATTCAAAACCGGATCCCAGGAAATGTTCAAGCTTCCGTTTGGCAGTGTTGAAATACAGTTGATTGAAGTTGCCGGAATCAATCCCGGATTCTTCACATGAATCGTAATGGTTTTGAAGGTTGTTTTGGGGATCTGACAGAAATTATCCTGCACGCGGAACACAAAGGTGTATGTTTTTTCGTCGTCGATATTTCCATGAGCATCAATTAAATGAGCACAATCCGTCTGCCAGGAGAAATTGGTTGAAACTCCCTGAATTCCTGTAATAATGGGTGTTTGATTTAAGGTAGCACAAGGCGCCACATCACAACCTGTGGTACTCGTAAAGTTTGTTCCGAACTGCGAACCGCTTGCTGTCAGGTAATTGCTCTGCGGCGTTCCATCCTGCAGGAATTCAACATCGGTTGCCTGTAGCGTAAAAGTCACCAAGGCTCCTGCATTTACTGTTGTTTCGAACAATCCGCCAAAAGGTCCGTTGATTACCGGAGCATTGTTATTTGCAGGACAATTCGTTACAATCAATTGCATTTCGCGCTCCACTTCTGCAATCAGGACTCCATTCCGGTAGGATTGTGCGATGACTTTCACCACGAAACCACCAATGGTAAACGAGCGGAAGCTCAAATGTCCGCTTTGAGGATCTAAAGTCAATGGGATATTTCCGGCATTGAATGTTGCATCCGGAGTTGGATTTCCGGCACTGAATCCGGGTTCATACGGAACAAAATCCGGATCAACCGGCGGATTATAGCTTGTTCCTTCGATGCGATCCATCGGTGCAGCCAATATGGTTACCACCGAGTCCAGATCTTCATCGGACGGATGCATGTTGTACTCATAATTTTCCCCGGCACACAAAACCAGGTAAGGATCCTGTAAAAAACGCGGTGAATTATCGGTACAAACTCCGGCTGTCGCTCCGGGAATTGCATACATGGTTGCACGGATCGTTACACCGTAATTGGTCGGATTGACCAGGTTGGTAATGCTTCCGTTCCGGGAAAAGTTGCTGTATGTGATAATCCAGCCTTGTGCAGGAGGAACTCCCGACAAAATAACCGGATTGGATTCGTAAATAATCTTTTCGATTGCTCCTACTCCGTTTCCGCCATTCGCTCCTGAACCACAACTCAAAGGCGGCGGCGAACCGGCAACTGCCGAACAAGTCGGAGAAATATCCGTGCGGCTTACAAACAAAACCGGGATGGTCGATAAGGAAGGGTGATTCCAGATTTTCAGGTTTTCCGAAACAGGATTGACGTCTACGCCATTGCAATCGCGGTAAAAAACCAATTGAAATACGTAGCCGTTTCCGGTACATTTCCACGTGATTTCCCCGCCCATTACATGAGTAGCATTTGCTTTAAAGCATAAAGCAGTTACGATCACCAGGAGAAATACTCGAATCATACTATCTATAACGTAAAAACCTGTTTTTTAGTTTATTTCTTTTCGTTTTGCTATTAAAGCTTGAGTGAGCTAACGTTTTTGTTTAAGAAAAAATGTTCAAATGTTCATCCTTCGACAAGCTCAGGATTTTTTGTTCAAATGTTCAAATAAAATCTTTTTAAGTTCTACGTTGAACTTTCTCGGAACTTTTTAATCTTTTCAGCTCTTCTAAACCAAAACCAATCGAAAAACCTTTTTCAAAATCACCACCTCTTTAAAAATAATTCTTCTACAGAATGACGCAGAAAAAGGCATTCAGTTGTGTCTTTAACCTGCAGTAATGATTAAAAAATCTTCAAAATTGAGGTATTGTTTTGCCAAAGCCTGAATTCGTTGCGGAGTAATGTCTTTGATCTTTTGAATTGCTTCGTCGTAAAAAGACAAGGTCAGATCGTGCATATCCACGCTATTGTACATATCCAGCATGGCATACGGTCCGTCGGCACTTTTCAACAATTGTCCCAGCATGTAATTTTTCACCAAATCCAGTTCATCTTCCGGAACCAATTCATTTTGCAGGCGTTCCAGCTCGAATTTGATCTCGTGCAAAGTGTTTTCAAGGACTTCTTTCCCCACTTCCGTCACAATGACAAAGTATCCGGTGTGGTTCATATCCATCACTCCGGAACCGATTCCGTACGTATATCCTTTGTCTTCGCGGATATTGGACATCAGTCGCGAACCGAAATAATCTCCCAGGATCGTATTCAAAACCTGGAAATCAATGTAATCCGGATGTGCTTTCGGGAACAGGAATCGCCCCATCCGGAGTGCGCACTGAACGGCATCATCTTTCGGGAAATTGATTCGCTGGGCCTGAAACCTGAAATCTCCGCCGTATGTTGCTTTTCCGTCGATTGCCCATTTTCCGAACAAATCAATCAAAGCATCTACTTCGTCCAGCTCCAGATCTCCAACCAGGGTAATGCGTGTCAAGCCGTTCAAATAGTGCTCTTTCCAGTATTTTTTATAGGCCGAAACCTTGCTTTCATCGTAATCGGATTCTGCGGAAATGGTTGAATAATCTGCGTCAGAAGCAAACAAATGCTTTCTGAATTGCTGCTGCGCCACGTATTTCACTTTTTGCTGATTCACTGCAAATTGCTGTCTCATTGAACGCAACACATCTTCTACTTCTGTTTCCCTGAATGCCAATCCCTGGATGGCATTTGCCACAATGTTTGAAATATTCCGCAAGTGTTCGCGCAGGCAGTAAATGCTCACCACCGCCGTTTCGAAGGAAATATCCGTATCCAGGAAACCTCCTAAAGCGTCGATTTGTTCGTGAATTTCTACGGAGGAAAATTCGTTTGTACCGGAAAGCAGTAAGCTGTGAACAATCGCAGGAATACTTTCTGTTCCGCGTGTAATTCCGGCATCGAAGAATAAATCCAAGCGTACGGTTTCATTCGGAACTTCTTTCATCCAAAGCAATTTCACGTGTTGTGTCACATCAAAGATATGCGGCTTCACAAACGAAATTTGATTGACCTGTTTCGTTTCAGGTTGCTGAGTTCTCACATTCATTCTTTGATGGATTTAACGCGTAATAGGGAACAGTTTTCTTTCTTCAGAATGTGGTTTGCAACCGTTTTGATCTGCTCTGCCGTGATGCTTTGATACAAATTATTTTCTTCGTTCACTCCGTTTGCATCTCCCAATAATTCATACAAGCACAGGTTCATGGCACGGTTCAACAAGCCTTGTTCCTGGAATTCTTTCACTGTTCTGATTTTGTTCAGAAGCTTCGATGTTTCCGCTTCCGACATCAGTTCGGTTCTCAAATCGGCCAAAACAGTCCACAAAGCCTCATCGAGTTGTTCGAAGCTTACTCCGTCGCTCAATTTTCCGTCAATGATCAACAATCCCTCGTCGATCGAACCGGTGATGTATGCGTTGATGGAAGTTACCAATTTCAGTTCCTTTTTCAATTTGGAATACAAACGGGAGGATTTTTCGCGTCCGAGTGCATCGGAAATAATATCGGTCACATAGTATTCAAAGCTGCGTCTTTCGGGCATTTTGAAACTATAGTAGAATGCATCGTTGGGAACTTTCCGCTCGATTGTCAATTCGCGGAATTCTTTCTGAACCGGTTCTTTCGGCAGGATGCGCTGCGGTTTCAAAGAGGCAGGAATGTCTCCGTACCATTTTTCAACCAGGCGTTTCGTTTCTTCGAACGAAATGTTTCCGGCAATACACAAAATGGCATTTGCCGGGTGATAATGTGCTTTGAAAAATGCTTTCACATCCTCCATCGTTGCTTCTTCAATGTGCTGGATCTTTTTCCCGATCGTTGCCCATTTGTACGGATGTTCCTTGTATGCCAACGGTCGCAGCTCCAACCAAACGTCTCCGTATGGCTGATTCAGATAGCGTTGTTTGAATTCTTCAATCACCACATTGCGCTGTACTTCCAAACTCTTCGGAGTGAAGGCCAGCGAAAGCATGCGGTCGCTTTCCAGCCAAAGTGCGGTTTCAATATTCTGAAGCGGCAGGGTGTCATAATAATTCGTAATATCATTCGATGTGAATGCATTGCTTTCTCCTCCTGCGCGTTGCAGCGGTGCATCAAAATCAGGAATATTGACTGATCCGCCAAACATCAAATGTTCGAAAAGGTGTGCGAACCCCGTTTTTTCTTCGGATTCGTCACGTGCACCCACATCATACAAGGTATTGACTACCGCCATGGGTGTTGTGGGGTCAAAATGATGCAGAACCGTGAGTCCGTTATTAAGCTTAAATCGGTTAAATTCGATCATTCAAATGTATATTTGGAATCGCTTCGTTCATTCAAAGCGGTTTTAAATTCTGTTATTATTTCCCGGACAATTTCTCCGGCTGGTTTCATTTCGGAGATCAATCCGGAAATCTGACCGACTTCCAATTCGCCTTCAATCAAATCGCCTTCAAACATTCCTTTTTTGGCTCTTCCTCTTCCCAGCAATTCGTGCAATTGCTCGTTGCTAGCGCATTGTTCGTAAGCCTGTTCCACTTTTTCGAAGAAGGAATTTTTCATCAGACGAACGGGTGTCAATTCTTTCAAGGTCAGCATTGTATCTCCTTCTTTGGCTTTCAGGACTTCGTCTTTGAAATTCTGATGTGCCGATGATTCGGGTGAAGCAATGAAACGTGAGCCGATCTGAACTCCGTCTGCTCCCAAGGTCATTGCGGCAAGCATTCCTCTTCCTGTTCCGATTCCGCCTGCGGCGATCAAGGGAATGGAAACTGCGGCTTTCACCATCGGAATGAGGCACATGGTGGTGGTTTCGTCGCGTCCGTTATGTCCGCCGGCTTCAAATCCTTCTGCAACAATTGCATCTACTCCTGCTTCCTGGGCTTTCAGGGCAAATTTCGCGGATGAGACTACGTGAACAACTGTAATTCCGGCTTCTTTCAGGCGACTTGTATATGTTTTCGGATTTCCTGCTGAGGTAAAAACTACCGGAACCCGGTGCCTGATAATCGTTTGAATGTGTTCTTCGATGTTCGGGTACAGCATCGGAAGATTTACCGCAAACGGCTTGTTTGTTGCGGCTTTGCATTTGCGGATATGTTCATCCAGGATTTCAGGATACATGGATCCCGAACCGATGATTCCGAGTCCGCCGGCATTTGAAACGGCACTTGCCAGCTCCCAGCCGGAGCACCAGATCATTCCTGCCTGGATGAGGGGGTATTGAATCTGAAAAAGTTCAGTCAGTTTATTTTTCATGAAAAGAGTCCTACTTTCGAGTTTCCAGTAACGAAAATACAAAGAATCGCCCTAAAACATGCCTTTCGGGGAATAGATTTGCGGAAATTCGGCATATTGTGGGTTATGAAAATTTCCCGCAGATCTCGCAGATGGTTTATTTAAAGGCTATGCGAACCTATGTGGTTTTATTGTCTCCTGCAGAGGATCGCAGAGGTTTATTCAGAAGTTGATTTTAGATTTAAGGGGCATTTACAATTCTGTAACGTGTTTTGGTTTTAGGATTTCAAGGTCTTATTCTTTCCTTCTTGCAGGAAACAGGGCCGAAAAGGGATTGAAAACGGCTGAAACGCCCTAAAACCGCATGTTAATTCTATAACATTTTGATACTGTATCTATACTTGATCCATACTGTATCTATGCTCTATCCTTACTTGACCCATGCCTGATGTGGTTCAGGTTGTTTTTTTCCGATTTTGGATTCCTCTTTTGCATGGTGTTTTTTTACACTTGTGCGAAGCGGATTTTGTGCGTATTTCCGGAATCGTTCCCAACTTTTTTCAGATTTGGATCTGAATTTTGCTCCATCAAATTGAAGATTATGGAGAAATTGTTCGCTTTCGTATTTGTTATGTTGACTTATTCCTTCCAGTTGTTTGCTCAAAACGCTGATTCTTTGCTTCCACCGAAAGTGAAGCACATTGAACCTTTGTTTGTGGATCTGATTCGCGATCTGGGTGCTCGAAAAGGGGAACGCGAGTGGAATATCGGGTTGGGAAGCGCGCATTTGAACGATCATGTGGAGTTGACGACTTTGGTGGAGTATGAATTTGCACCGGTGAACAGATTGGGTTTTGAAGTGGAAATTCCCTTTACGTTTTCTTTTGGAACGGGAAATCAAACGGAACCTCTTCCGGGAAATCGCCTTGATGGGTTGAAACTGGCTACGCAATATACGTTCCTGGTTTCTCCGCGTTTCAATACTTCTGCTGCGTTGGGTTATCTGAATGAATTCGAACTGACTTCTTTCAGCCGGTACGGCAAGGAGCGGGTTGTGCGGGCAAACCTGATGCATCCTTTCCTGGTAGTGGCTAAAAGCTGGAAAAACAATCTTCATACGATGCTTATTACCGGGCCGGAATGGGAAAAGGAGTTGCGTTCCGGCAACAGTGCGTTATTCTTTCACATTAACGGAAGTGTGCACTATGCTGTGCCGGCAACAAAAAGCGTGATCGGTCTTGAGATTAACACCTTGATTGCAGCAAATTTCACTTCTGTGGTTCTGCGTCCGCAAATGCGGATAACGGTTTCAAAAACGTCTAAAATCGGGCTGGTGGCCGGAATACCGATGAATACGCGTTATGATTCTTATAGTTTCTTTTTGCGCTGGATTTATGAGGTCCCGAAGAAATTGAAAAGTTAAAATTGAAAATTGAAAAGACAGGTCCCGCAAGAGAATTCCGGTGATCATTTACGTGGAATAAATCAGGATCCGATTTTCTATCTTGTATCTCGTTTTTTTCAGACTATACTGCATCTTTACGGGCTTTGCGCTCTTTGTCTTTGCTTCCCGATTTCTACCACGATTGCGTTCACTGATCTGCTTTAACAAACGTTCAGATGCAAAGGGTGCGGAGGATTCGATCCTCTGCCTCTAAATTCTGATCCATGGGAAAAGGGATCAACCATTGTTTTTTCTTTGTTGTTCTCACTATTCGAAACAGGCTGCAACTCAAATTCCCGGACATACCTTACTACGTCCGGGAATTCCTGTCATTCTTTTATCGGGCACACACTTACTTCCGTATGCGGATTGGTTTATAATTTGATCACTTCCCGCTTCGTATCTATGTGTTTGCCTTTTAGTTTTATAAAATACATGCCGGAAGCAATTTCGGATGCCGCAACGTAATACCGGTTGGTTCCGGGTTCTCCCTTGAGAAGGGTGGTTTTGATCTGTTTCCCGAAAATATCCGATAAGGTGATGGTTACTTCATCTGATTCGGTTAAGACGTAATCGACATTCCAGCCGTTTTCAGCCGGATTCGGGCTAATGATTACGGGTTCACCGGCTACAGACACAACGGGGTCGTCTCCTCTTGTGACTGTTGAATGCAGGATCCTTCCTTCTGATGCCGTTTCATTGGATGAAGCCTTTTTAGCATATAGAAAAACCGGGCTCACACAGAAATTCTTAAGCTGACTAA
This sequence comes from Fluviicola sp., assembly GCF_030151805.1. Taxonomy (GTDB): domain Bacteria; phylum Bacteroidota; class Bacteroidia; order Flavobacteriales_D; family Crocinitomicaceae; genus Fluviicola. The sequence goes on along the minus strand of NZ_JASLCN010000223.1, from coordinate 8,992 downwards.
AACACCAGGTTGATCCATTGTATGCTTCCAGAACTATTTCGTAATCACCAATTGTTGGAAATGAATAAGCCAGCACCGGCCCGGTTCCAACAATGGATCCGTCGATTTTCCAAGCATAACTCGTCATACCAGGATTTACGGCGGTAAAAGTATAGTTCTGGTTATTCGGTGTTGAGGTACAATAGGTAAAAATCGGGTTACAAGAACCATAAATTCCGTTCTTCACATATGACGTACCGCACACTTCCAGGCAGCGTTCACATTTAATCCCATTCACGCCTTCTGCGATCAGGCATACTTTGTGGGTTGTTGATCCGGTCCAGCTATACGCAAAATCATAATTCAAGGTGGGGCCACTTCCTACCCAAACTCCATCTACAATCCATTGATATGCCACCATGTTCTGGTTGTCTGCCGTAAAATCGTACACTGAAGGATTTAAACTGGAAACACAGTATCCAAATCCGGAGTTACATTCGTTATAGGAAACAACCAGTTCGGGCCATAAGCTGGCATCTGCATGATCACTGGAAGCATAACCTTGTGATCTGTAAAAGTTCTCATTCTGAAGCTGCAGCAGAAAGCCGTTGTTTGCATCCGGATCCGTAGCCAATTCCTGCACAATCGCCGAAACAAGGTCTGTTACGTCGATTGTTTGTGTCCAGCCCCATCGTTGTCCGGTTGCTCCGATCAGCGACCAGTTGGCACTATTGGGATCTGTATTGGGCTGCGTGTTCCAGGTCACGGTATTCTCATTCCAGGCATCTGCTGCTCCAGGTAATACGCGTTTTAACCAGCCCATATTGTCGTTGGGCAAGGGTGTTCCCGGAAACTGGTTATTTCCCCAGCCCAGGGTTGGAGTGGGACCGCGCAAAATCAATGTAGCACCGGTGATTGTAGACCCCGGAGGAATGGTATTTAATTCGCTGAACCGGATCAATTCCCTGGTTGTACCCCGGGGACAACCGGCAGCATTCCAGGTCCAGGCTGAAAAACTGCTTTCCGGACTGTTTCCGAAATTCATGTTCGATACCGGTTGCTGCATCCCTGCCGGTCTGCAATCCTTTCCAAAGTCATCGTGAAGCTCCCAAAGAGTCACATCTTCTCCGACATTGGCATCGGGTTTAAAGGTTAGGGTAACCTGCCCGAAAGCAGGAGCAAAAACACTCAAATAAAAGCTAAGTAATAATCCTTTTTTCATAAGCAATTGTGAATAGTTGTTCGTTTATTTCATGCATTTTAATCTGACGGCAAACTCCGGCCGTTCTTTGGTAAAAAACAGGGTTCGGAGAAACCTCCCATTCTTTTCGGGGATTTCAACGTTTACTGAAAAGGGTTTCAGTACAGGATCATTTAAGAATTGGCTTGATTGCCAGGATTTACATTGTGAAAGTGAATAGTCAATTTATTATTGGGTTATTTTCAGAATAAGTTACATCTTTTTTTGTGTCGATTTCTTTTTTCAGAAAATGCATGTGTATTATTCACCAAAAAACCTGCTGCCGAAGAAAAAATTCACACGTGTATTCCCCAAATGGTCCGTTAAGAAGAAGGTAGCTTTGTTGTGCTGAATGCGGGAAGGAGTCGTTCCCAATGTGTTCGGAGTGATCATCGCTACACGCTCGTTTCCGTATACGTAGAATTCGTTTGTGGCACCTCCCGGTTCAAATTTCACAATCGCCATCCCGATAGGAATCGGGACTCTGCCCAAAGTATCTTTCACGTATACCTTCTATCTGGTTGGAATAGAAAAATCACTTAATTACCCATTCAAAATTATTCCGTCCATCAGGTCTAAATTTGTTTTTAAATTCTTGGGGAGTACTAATTTTGATGGTATCTACCTTACTTATTACGGTCATCGAAACAAAATCTTCATATGTAGGAACAATAATTTTTCCACCTAGACCATGGCTAATAGAAAAGAACCCTTTGTTTTGTATCCTGTAATGACTGATCAAATTAATCGAATCAAAATCCAGCAATGTAACTCTTGGAGGTTCATTATTATAGCTTCTCAGAAAAGGAAAATAGGAATCCTTACCCCAAGCATCTTCAAATACCTGTCGATTAAAGTAAACTACCACTTCTACGTCACTTCCTGATTCGTTCGTTATATTGGAATGATGATGATATTCACATCCTGACAAGAAGTACAGGAAAATAATTAGTAATTTAATTTCAACAATTCTCATTTGCTTTAATTTAAACTATTTCAAATCATTTACACTTATAATCACTTTATCTCCCAAATGATCCGTGAGGAAATAAGTCGCTTCGTTGTATTGAATGCAGGAAGGAATCATTGTTTTTTGAATTTACCAAATCCACTTTGTTTTTAACACCTTTCTGTACCGAGTCACAAAACACTTCTAATTCAAACCTTAACATTTATTTTCATTAGGTATTTCCCTCTCAGTTTCAATCCTTTTTGTGCAAGTTACTTAATCACATCACGATCCAATCTCCCAGCTATTATCCCTTTTTCCAAATCACCAAGCGATAAATCTTTTTTTCCTTCGTTACCAAAAATTTGAGTCCAGCCTTCACCCGTAAAATGATCAGCAGCCATAAATTTCGATATGTCAACCTCAAAACGTTTACTGTAAGCAATTAAAAATTCAATAGCATCATCTCCTGTAATCCCCAATTTTTTATATAAATAAGTTTCTCGACTTAAAGGTCCCCACTTTTTAGGGATACAAGCTTCTTCAAACACGAAACTTACAAGCTGTTCAAAAATTATATTATTCATAGTTTATCGTAATGGCATTAGACCATTGTCGTATTCCCGCAGTACCTTTCTGTACTGAGTCACAAAACACTTCTAATTCAAACAATCAAACCCCTACTATTTTATCTGTTTCAAATACTTCTCTTTTAGTTTCAAACCTTTTTTGGAAAAACAGATTTTAATCTCTCCAAAGGGATGATTGGGATCTTGGTCATGTTCATAAGTCGAAATAAAATTTAATTCATTTCCTTCTTTCTCGAATAGAATATAACACACCGTAGCTTCTGAACCTATTGGAAAGATATCTCCACCTTCAAATATTAAATACGTTTTTCCTTTGTGCTTTATTTCATAAAACTCAATGAGTTCATATTCGGCCGTATACGCCCCCGAAATTCCCAACAAAGGATCAAGAATTATTTGTTGGCTCTTCATTTGAATATAATCTCTGAATAAAGTATCAGATTCAACAAAATATTCTTGAAATCGTGCATGTGTAATTAACTTCATATCAGAATCATCAAATGAATAAACTCTCATTGAATCAGTATCTTTATACGAGTGATTCTGCCGGTGTTCACTTAATGTCGAACATTTTTGGGAATAACTAAAGTTCCCCGATAAAATAAATATTAAAAAAACAACTCTATACATACTATTTTTTATAAAATGAGTGGAAATATTTTCCGTTTTCTGAACTGAAACTAAACTGAAATACTGCCTTATCCGTACTTTTACCTGCATCGTCCACATAAGGTTTTGCGTATCTAACTCCCCCCAACCATGCCCTTGAGCCATTTGTTGGGTCTGTTCCGCCATTAACACTCGAAATTACGGCAGATATGGCAGTATTTGCGTTTGTCAATGCCATTAACGATTCAATTCCTTCTTTTCGCTCTCTGGCAAATTCCTTGCTATTAGCATTTCCGGTAGTTCCATCAAAGTAACCATCACTGGAATAGATCATTCCTCCTTTTGGATTTCGCTTACTCATTCTAACCCTAATTGCTTTGTAAAACCCCCCATCTTTCGAAGCAGCATTGTTTATTGCAAACGCATAATAATCAGCGACTCGCGCATCTTTGGTTTTTCCTTTTTCCCCTGCATTTACAACTCTATTGGTAATCACTTCATCAGAACCTCTACTTTCTCCAAAAACCCAAGCAGCTCTATCCAATAACTCCGTGTTGGTAATTGATAACTCTTTGGCATTTTTATAGGTTCCATCTTCGTTCTTACCATCCGCAACATAAGCTTTGTCATCTTTTTTTCCATCCGATCCTAACCAAGTACCATCTGCTTTGTAAAAATCTCCTGTAACACCTTTTCCAGTTGGATCAACAAACATAACCGGGTTCCCCATCACATAATTATACGTACTCCAACTCGGGTATTTATCTGCCCAAGGGTCTGTTGACAAGAACCGCGCAATATCCGAATCATAATAACGTGCTCCACGATAATCCAAACCGGTTTCCCGGTCACGTTCATCCTGCGTGGTTAAATAGCGATCACCCGCACCATTGTCGTATTCCCGCAGTACTTTTCTCCCAAAAATAACATAGATGTTGTTTTTTCATTTAGCCTTTTATTACCTTATTTAAGGTATGATTTCCTAATTCCTGGAACAAACAAAACTATTATTAAGATTAGGGAATAAATCAAATATGAGACATTAACTATACGAATTCCTAAAACATATTCTCCTTTTCCTGTAAGAGGAAATAAAACAGATGAAAATTCAGTGAATAAATTCCCACTCAGATGAGTATTCATCATTTTGTACACAAAAGGGAAAATTGTTAAAATGATTAAAGCGACAAATGAAATTTTATTCCTTAAAAATAAACAGACCAAAATCAACACTAAATAAACAATTGAAAGTCTACTTATTGGTAAGTCTAGAGACATCCAAAAAACAAATTTCAAACAGATGAACAACGAAATAAGTGACATAATGCTGTACATCAATATTTTAACCTGAATACTTCTCATTTTCCAAAAGACATTTTGTAAACCGTGCAATCATAAGCATTAAACTCCAAATAAGGCTTTCCTCCCTTTTTGGTTTTCAATGTTCCCTGAACAACCCAAATACTATCTCTTATCATTGATGCTTCGAATGGTTTATGGGTATTTATTAATTTTCCGTAATAAGGTTTCCAAATTACCTTTGCAAACTCAATAGCGGTCTTGGTATCTTTAATCAAGAATTCTTTGGAAGTTTGACCAGCATTGAAGCTACCTAGAAAGAACTCTGCTAAAGCAACAACGATTAGTTTGTATAACCTCATCATTTATTCTCTTTATTTGATAACTAATTCCTTCTTCGAATCAAAATCAATACCTTTCCTTTTTAATCAACTTCCCATTTTTATAATACTTCCAAACACCTACTTTTTTATGTGCAGGAATACTCGAATAAATAAACTCATAGTTTCCTTTAACAATCAAATTTCCTTTTTGGTCATATTCAACATAACTTCCACAGTATAATTGCCATTGAACCCGCATTTCTGCTTCACTTTTAATTCGTCCATTGGGCCAATATTCGATCACTTTCTGAAGGCCATCTACAAAAAAGTAATGCTTCTTAATCACACCATTCGGATGAAATTCTATGACATATGAATCTTCTGTGTATCTGAATTCCTTTGCGGCTTTTTCCAGTGTTGTAGTATCTTCCGTGAGATATGAATAAGATTCCAAACGACCATCTTCGGAATAGTTATAACTCAAATGTGTTCTACCGATAGAATATCCATAAACTCTCATTCGATTTAAACTGTCAAAATCCATTCGGTTACTGAAAGCCATACTCCTATTGGAAGGGTTAAAATCAAAGTAATTAATGCTATACCCATCATTCCGAATAACATGCTGTTGTAAAGTTATTCCATTAACGGTATCCCGAAAATCCAACGTATATACATCTTTACCTTTTATTATATCTATTAAAACTAAATTATCAGGTATCTGCTTCAGATAATTGACCCAACTTATTGGACCCTGACCAAAGGATAAAAATGAAGCCCCTACGCAAAACACACACCCCAAGCCAAATTCGGTTGCAACTTTTCTTATTCTTTTATTCCCAACCTTAGTCAACAATTCTAAATGTACCAATATTGAAATCGTAGTCATTATAATTATAATCCGAAAATTCAGTAATAAACTCTTTTAGCTTTAAATATTGTTCTTCTTCAACAAAATGACCATCACAATATTGAAAATCTCCAGGTAAATCTGGTGGGCATATTTTATTTATTTTTTCCAGACTATAATGAGAAATGTCTATTTCTCTAACTAGTTTTTCTCCTGTTTTTTCAAAAACAGTTAGAAGCAATTTTGTTTTCATAATTTAGTTCAATTTATAGTTTAAGTTTCTTTCTTTCTAGCCAGGAGATAAAATAAATACTATTGTTAAAAGTATTACCGTTCCAACACCGACTGCTGTGCCTGCCTTTGCCCCCTCTTTTACAGCATCTGGATCAAGATTATTAGATCTCGGAAAATTGGAATCTTTCGCACTGGAGTTTTCTTTAGTTTCCATTTTAGACCTGGAAGCTTTACGACCTGGAACAGGAGGTTTAACCTGTTCCCCAGTTTCTGAATCCCAAGCTCCTTTATGTTTTTTTCCGGTTTTATCATAAACCTCAACTTCACCATGCTGTGAGTCCCATTCCCTACATAATCCATAGAAAAAACTTCAATTCTTCTTTTCATTTTTAATATCTTATTATACCTGTCCACTCATCAATTAAATCTTTTCTTATATAAAATCCCATAGAAGTTTTTATTACAACAATTCCAAGATTTGGAGAAAAATAATATGTTGGTGGAGAAGTAGATTTTCCTACAGAGGAAAAATAAAACTTAGAGATTTTATTAGTCATAAAAACAAAATCATCTATCTTTTTAATCCCTACACCATTTAATAAAGAGATGCTGTCTACAAGACCATTTTCCGTATAAAATGTTTTCCAATTCCCAGATACATTAATATCCCAATTGTTTATTGAGTTCTTTCTCAGAGATAGTACACAATTACGCAAATTAGTATCATTACAAATAATACCATAATACAACTCTTCGTTAGAGTCTGCTTTTTTTTCAACCGTTAGAGTAATTTTTTTCTTCTTATTAATTAATTCATAATCTATTTTTTGCCTTTCAATATTAACCTGTCCATAGCCAAAATTGATACAACAAGAAATGGATAGAACAATGAACCCTAACGTCAAATATTCCTCAATCTTTTTCATGATAAAACATGTATTATTTATTCCACATTACACTATTCATTCTTTCCTGATAATTCGCATATTCGGTTTCATACGTTGTATCGTTATCATTCGCCTTATTTTGAATATACTCCTCAAGAACACCTGCTCCATCAGTTCCATACATTGACATTTCCTTTATTTGAACATCTGTATATCCCATCCCATTTAGATCTGAAAACTCCTTCAATGCTGTTTGCATTAAACCAAAATAGTTAGCCCACAAAGTATGATTAACATCATTCCCTTCAATTTTATTCAATCCAACATGAGAATGAATACTCTCATGTATCAAAAGGTGCGCCATCCCTATTTGAGTTCTTGAACTATTGGCTTCCTCCGTATATAATTGTTCACTCGTAATATGAGTCAAGACAATATTCTTTTTGGAATCACGGTAACCATTCATATCAAAATACCACGTACGGCCATCCTCACCTAACGGTACACTATTTCCATTTTTGCTTTCTCCATCCATTGCTAATATATATCTGTAGTTCTTATTAGTTCTATATTCTTTTAGAATTTTGTCTCGAAAAAATGGGCTATTGGATAACGAAATCCATACAGGATAAAAAGCACTCTTTTTAAATGCTTCTGAAGGTTCAATATCTCTTCCATCCGGATCAACGAAAACCAAAGGGTTACCTCCAACATAATTATAAGCCGAAAGACTTGGATATTTGCTGGCTTTGGGATCAAGCGACAAAAACCTCGCCACATCACTATCATAATACCTTGCACTCCTTAGGGTGCGTTTTACCAAGTGATCTTAAATTTCTATTTCCCCGGATGATTTTTCATATAAACTGGTTTTATGTAAAGTACACCTGATTCGTCATCATTCCGGCAAGGAATTTCCCACTGAAACAATTGATCAATAATCGCTGCTGCTGCTTCATAATTATTGCTTTTTATCACGCCTTTTTCATCAAAGTAGGTTTGAATGAAATGCTCTTTTCCCTTCTTGGCATTGTCTATTAATTCTTTTGATTGGATTACTTCTCTGAAACCTTCATCTAACTGGGTTAATTTCAAAGGTTTATTCCGACTTAATTTTTCACGTATAACTGAGAGGTACTCTTCCGTACTATTCAATTTTAATTGTTTTATTAGATGTCCAAATAACTTGTCATTTTGTACTACATATTTTTTGGGGACTTTATCTTTAGGAAGCATAATCATTATAGAAATGTAATAACTTTTGTGTCCAAAACTTTGGGTTACTTCATTTATAAATGGATTGGATAAATGAATTATCGCTAGTGAAATAATAAATGTAATTTTCATAATAATGAGAATTTACCTTCTATGAAATGAATGAACTTTTTTGATGCTTATTCAATCTCAATCAACCATTTTCTTTGCTTTAGATCATTCAATGTATAAGATAATTGGTGTAAGTATATTTTGTTTTTTATCATAACTTATTTGTACAGAATGCTAGGAAATTTTTATTTGCTTTTAATACTGTCATTTCGATATTACTTGCGAAAACCTCTTAAAAGGGGAATCAGAAAAATCAAAATGATTAAGATCAAAATAAATAATAACCATATAACAACTAGTGTAATTGAAGAATGACCAACATCTATAATGATCCCCTTATGCTTCAAATAGACTTTTACTTTATTGACTGTTTCTCCCAATACCCACATGGTTATTATTGATCCTAAGGATATTCCAATATAAGCCCAACCTCTGCTTTTGATTAGAAGCTTATATGTTAGCAATAACAAGAATATGTTTAGTAAAGCAAATACTAAAAGAAAAATTGTAGTTTCCATATCGTTAATTATCTGTTTTGATGATTTTCTGATCAAATATGTTACCGCTAGGTAACTCCTTCCCACTTTCAAACATGTCTAAAAACCAATTTGTCACCTTTTGTAGACTACTCTGAATTCCGGGATAGTCCATTTCTTGTATAACATGCCCCGCTTCTTCGCTCAGTGATTCTTCTCCTGTCCATTCT
>NZ_JASLCN010000008.1 GCF_030151805.1 Fluviicola sp. | reverse complement strand
CATACCAATCGAAATCCAACTTTGGATACAAGAGATCCGATTGTACATAAGGAAAGCAAAATTCAGTCTTTTTATCATCTTTCCAGGCTCCGCCTAAATAAAGAAATTCTTCCATAGTATTCCAGAGTAGTGATTCTCTTGGTTTTTGATTTAGTTTCCACTCTTTCAAAAAAGTTTCTATTCCATGCATTCCTCCTCCGTAACTGGATACAATTCCGGTGTCTAAACAAGAAACAAATTCATCCAGATTTTTTTGTCTCACAATTTTTCGGAGTTTAGAAACAAAAAGTTTTAAAGATGCATCTTCTGAACTTTGATCGATCGGGACTATACGAAATTTACTTGGATGAATGATTAATTCAGGGTCTTCTTCTTTGTTTTCAACAGGATTGTGCTTTTGTTCCTGAATGATTGCCTTACTCACATCTTTTTTTTGAGGTGACCCGGAGCAAGAATAAATAAGTAATAGAATGATAAAAAAAAGGTTTTTCTGCATGGCTGTTTGATTGAAAGCTAAATTACTGATTTTTCGGTCAGATTGATCATATCCGTTTCGATGCGCTCCGCACCCGATGCGACATGAACGTTAAAAATTACTTTCCATTTATCAGAATAACGACATTTCCTCTTTTACGCCCTGATTCGACGTAACGATGTGCCTCTACAATTTCTTCCAGGGGATAAGTTCGGTCAATGACCGGCTTCAGCTTTCCGTCGGAAATCATTTGATGAAATTCGTTGAGATAGCTTGTCTTTTCAGATGTCATGGATTTAACAGAGCACCATTTTCCACCTTGCTGCAACAAGGATTTTCCTTTGGAAGAAGGTAATTTCCCTACGGCATCAAAAACCACATCGAAATGCTTATCGAATTGTGATAAATCGGTTGTCCGGTAATCAATGACTTTATCTGCTCCCAATGATTTTACCAGGTCCAGATTGGGCGCACTACACAAAGCTGTTACATGAGCTCCTTTAAATTTTGCCAGTTGAACAGCGTAGGATCCGACGCTTCCCGACGCTCCGTAAACAAGTACTTTGGCGCCTTTTTGAATGGATTTTTTCTGTAGAATGTGATAAGCAGTCATTGCTCCGATGGGAAGTGCTGCAGCTTCTTCAAAACTCAAAAAGTCTGGTTTTCGCGTAATGACTCCCTGCTTCCAGCTTTCGGGCACACACACATATTCCGCATAGGCTCCTTGTTTCAGATCGGTAGTTGTTCCGTAAACAGGATCACCTTTTTTGAATTTACTGACATTGACTCCGGCAGATTCAATAATCCCTGAAAATTCGAACCCGATTACCTGTTTTTGCGGTTGTTTGAAACCATTCATGAGTCGCAGGAGAAACGTAAACAGGCGCGACTCCGGAAATTCCCCTTTTCGCACCCAGATTGTTCCGGCAGTAACGGTAGAGGCATGTACTTTTACAAGAACTTCATTTGCTTTTGGAATCGGCTTCTCGATTTCCTGGAATTGCAATACTTCCGGTGCTCCGTAAGTATGGTAAACAATTGCTTTCATCTCCTGAACATTGAATGGATTGGGGAACTCCCGGCAATGTATGCAAGTTTACGGAGCTGTGCACAGCACTTCTGATAAAAGGTTCAGGTTTGTTATTTAGCGGTTGAAATGGATGGTTTCATGATTCACAGAGTAGAAAATAACGGCTTATCCTGGTTTTTGAAAAGTATTCTAAAAATGTAAACCCTCAGAACCTGGTATCAAGTTTTTCAAGATATGTTGATTGATTCGCTTCTGTGATGAAATACCTGATAAAACCTTCGATTGCCCTTCTGAATTCTAAACTGTTTTCTTTGTAAATCTCTTGAACCGAATAGTTTTTAACTTGACGTATCAAATCGAAATCAATGATTTTGTAGTCAATGGCTGAATCTTTTGAATCTCTTTCTGTTCCGAAAAAATACGCATCAAAATCAATGACCACTTTTTGTTGAGAAACAAACTCCAGGTCTTTTCCTATTTGATGAAGAAAATCATCAAAGTTTGTGATTTCATCAACCCTGTTTCGATACCTGAATTCTTCATACTCGGATGAGACCCGCGGTTCTTTCGTTTCAAAAAAACGTCTGCTCAATTTATCTACTAATGCTTTGGAATCACTATACAGACTATTGTGTGATACGTAAATTTTATCTTTCTGATAATTGACATCTTCCGTTTTAACTCCTTTCTGACCATCACATTCATATCTTTCGACAATTTTAAGCGTAGGAATATTCAAGGTTTTCATTAAACGGTGCGTTTTTATATAGCAATCAACTTTGGAAGGAGATCCGTTTTTAGGAAATCGTATAATGAAGTAAGCGGAAGATTCAAAGTCTTTAGTGCGGTATATATTCCAGTTTCCGGTATTGTTTGATATTAATTCCAAGTCTTAGGCATTTTGAATTCGGGAATATTCTTTAATCGTTTTCATACTTCTGGAAGCGAACCTGGTTTTTGAATTACCCAATCCTGAAAGCCAGGGATTTGTTCGGGAGATTCTTGTTAAAATCCGGCTGATAATCAATCGTGTAAGAATGAAAGGAGTTGAATTTTGAGTTTCATTATTTCAGAAACGTTGAAAGCAAGGGTTTACAACAATACTTTTTCTTTTCTGTTAATGGTTAGTCTCCAGGATAGATGATTTGTTTGTTCTATCACGTTTTGAAATCTACCAAATGCCTCTTTGAACCAATTCAGGATTTTTTCGTCCCCATCCTGATCTCCCTGATACCTTTCCAATGACTCATTCAGTTCGACGGCAAAACCATTCGGTAGATCGTAGATGATAAAATCTGCCTTGTTGTTTTGTATGTATTCTTTGAAAGCGACATACTTCGAATTTTTCTTGTCGACCCATATTCCGCAGTAAATTTGGAGACTGTTTAACTGAAAACCGTATTTGATTTCAGACCAGCCATCGGAAGGATTTCCGATAATCTCTTTGAAATAATAAATAAGTCTTTTGTGATGTAGAATTTGAGTAGTGCTGAATCCATCACTTATTTTGTTTGATTTGTCTGCATTGAATGCTTTTTCAAAGGAAGGTTTGGCGCGATCCAAATATCCGTTTACTAATTCAATGGCTTCGAATATGCTCTTAATAGCAGATGTGTTCTCAGTAGTTATTGTTAAATCCTGGCTCATTTTTTTTAGTTTTAGGAATGAAAGAAAGTCGTTTTTGATGGCACTTTCGGAAGGGTGTTTTTCTACGAATCTGGCGACCTGGAACCATCTGAATTGTTTGAATTGAT
>NZ_JASLCN010000182.1 GCF_030151805.1 Fluviicola sp. | reverse complement strand
ACTTCTGATTTTGGAATGCTTCAACAAGCAATTCATTTAGAGTCGCTTCAAATTCCTGTTCGATCTGACCTTTGAGAATTCCCGTCTTCAAGGCTGAAAAGGCGCTTTCTTTCGAATGGGATTTTTCCATAATAAAATGGAATTGTTTTCCTACCCGCTGCGCAGTTGTCAAACTGTCGTCAATCTGTTCTTTGGTAGATTGAATGCTGATTTCAGGGAACCACAAGAAATTCTGAATCGATTGCGGACTGTAATCCGTGGATTGTTTTTTCGAATGACGTTTGATTTCCGGAATTTCACCGAATTTCAGGTGTAATTTACCGTCTTCGAAAGCATCCGGAAACAGCTCATGAAAAATACTATTGAATTTATCGTAGAATGAATTCCTGGACCCTTTCAGGTTGATTCCGTACAACCGATCCTGCGGACGCGTAAAAGCAACATACAATAAGTTGATCGCATCCATTTTCTGTGCTGCTTCCTCTTTTTCCGCTTCCGCCTTGATTTTTGGAATAGCAGATTCGAATTTCGTCATCTTCGTTTCCACAATGTGATCGTCGATTTCCATCAAAAATGCATCGTTGTTATTTCCTTCGTTGAAGAAATTGAAAGATGGAATAATCACCACCGGAAACTCCAGTCCTTTTGACTTATGCGCGGTCATAATCTGAATCGCCTGTTCGTTTTCGGATAACTGAACGCTGAATTTGGTTTCGCTTTTATCGTAATAATGAATGAAATCCATCAAATCCGGGCCGTTCGACATGTCAAACTGATAAGCAAGGTCCAATAATTGCTGCAGATACGTGTTTTCAATCGGATCGAGATCCATCAATTTCAGGAAATCCACCAGCAGGGAATAGATGTTCTGGAAACTCGCGTCCAGGAAATCTGCATTCAACCGGCTGTTTTCGAAAAACAAGCGCTCGGAAAAATAAATCCCTTTGGAATCTTCTTCGGTGACTTCTTCAAAACAGTTATTGTAGGTCGAAAAAGAATCTTTCTGACCCAATGTTTCAAAATAGAAGTAGGCAAATTGCATGGCGCGTTGAAAATCAAAACGGTTTACCTTCCATTTGCAATAACAAACAGCGAGTTGCACAAATTGATCACTGTTTACCAACAACGAATCCGACGAAACGATCTGATATCCTTTCGACTTTAAAAAATTGGCATATTGATTACAATCTCTTTTCTTGCGGCCAAGAATACAGATCTCATAAGGTTTGTATCCGTCAGAAATACATTGTTCCACCCAAAGCAATAACTGATTGTTGGTGAATTCCGTTGTATTGATTTCTTTTTGAGGAAGCATGATCATTTCGACAAATCCTCCTGGTTTTCCTTTTGGAGTTTGTTTCAAATGCGAATAGAATTCCTTTCCGCTTTCAGGAAGATAGGCAAGTAATTCCTGGAAAAACCGGTTGTTGAATTCCACGATTTCTTTTGCAGAACGCCAGTTGTCTTCCAAACCTTCTACTTTTCCCATTTTTTGAAAGAACCGCGACCGCAGCTCAATAGAAGGTTCTCCTTCCGGGTTGTAAATTGCAGGAAGTGCGATGAATTGTTCGGCAACCCCGTTTTTGAAACGGTAAATGGATTGTTTCGGATCGCCGACAATGAAGTTGAAATAATTGCTTCCAAGGGAATTGTGAACCAAGGGAACAATGTTCAGCCACTGCAAACGCGATGTATCCTGGAATTCGTCCAAAAAGAAATGATTGAATCGTGAACCCAGCCGCTCGTAAATGAAAGGCGCATCTTCGTTTTGAACCAATTCAGCAACCAGCTTATTGAATTCGCTCACCCGTATAATTGATTCCTTGTTCCGGATTTCATCCATGCTCAGAGCGAGTTCTTTCAAAATGGCCAATAAATGAAACTGCTGAATCTTAAAATCCAGGTCGATCCAAAACGCCGTTTTCTCCGTAATGAAATGCAGAAATTCGATGTATTTGGGAGAAAATTGCGTCTCACTTCCGTTTTCAATCGTTTTGAGAATATTGCTGTAATTGGCGTCTGTTCGTTTACTTTCCTTTAAAAAAGAAATAGGTTCCGCCGGCAGACTCAGATTGAAAACAATGGGTTTGAAAGTGGTTGTCTTTCCTGCAAAAGCATTGCTGTCAACTCCCGAATCGTGAAACAAACGCTGCAAGTGATTCAGCTTTTCCTGCAACAATTCTTTCTCGGCTTTAAACTGCAATTTCCAAAGATCCAATTGCTCTTTTTTGAAATCCGTTTTTGAAAGTGCTTTGACAATCTGGAAATATCCTTCATTTGTCAATACTTTCGCTTTTGAAAGCAAAATCTTCTTCAGGTTCCAGTCGTTTTCTTCTTCCAGGTTGGATTTGGCAAAATTTAAAGCGAGCTGATAAAGTTTTGTTTGATTTTTGGAATCGATGTTACTCAACAACTCGTCAATGGCTTTTTCAAGAATCAATGTATCATCGAGTGAAATTTCAAAGTTTTCCGGCAAATCCAGATCTTTTGAAAAAGAACGGATCAATCTCAGGTTAAACTTGTCGATCGTCATCACATTGAAATCTTCGTACTGGTGCAGAATTTTCCGAAGCACCAATTGGGCTTTTTTTCTGGTGACTTCAGGCGTTGTGCCGACAAATTTCGAGATCTCTTCCAAATATGCCTGATTTTCGGTATTTCCATGAGCAAGTTTGTTCAAATCGCCCATAATCCGGGTTTTCATCTCAATACTTGCTTTGTTGGTAAAGGTCATCGCCATAATCTGACTGATTTCTGCACGATTCTCATCTTCAGAAAGAAGCAAACGCAGGTAATTACGCACCAGGTTGTACGTTTTACCACTTCCGGCAGAAGCATTTACAATCAAAAGAGGCTTACTTACTTCCGAATTCATACCGATCAATCAATAATCTTTCGAAATTACCGAAAATCCCTTGGACACTTCCCGAATTTTTAGGAATTCTCTTTGCATTGTTTTAAATTTGGTAAAACAACTAAATGAAACATTTTTCGATTCTTGCGTTGCTTATTGTAATTGCTTTTTCTTCCTGTAAAAAGAAAAAAGAAGAGAAGCCGGAAGATTCACCTGTGGTGCAGCAAAGCAGATTGTCACTCAAACCCATGTTTGATTTGGAGTTGTTGTACTTGGATTCTGTTTATACAATGAGTAACGGTTACAAAATTCGTTTCTTGGAACTCAAGGCGTATTTTACAAATATCGAATCGGGAGGAAGTGTTTTGAAAGATGCAGCGTTGTTCGATTTCAGAACATCTGGAAATCGTGTCTTTCAGGCCGATCAGGTTGTTGCCAATCCATCATCCATTCAATTCGGAATCGGTGTTCCGGCTTCGGTCAATCACAATGATCCGAGTACTTTTCCCAATAACAATCCATTGAACATTGCAATCGCGAACGATATGCATTGGGATTGGAATCCCGGATACATCTTTTTCAAGGTGGAAGCAAAAGTGGATACCATTGTGGACGGAATTACCAATTGCGATCACAGTTTGGTTTATCACGTCGGGACAGATAGTTTTTACACGACCAAATCCGTTTCCAATCTTCATTGGACACAAATTGCTTCCGGACTGAATGAGGCCTGGTTGAAGCTTGATTTGAAGAATTTCTTTGAAAACAACGGAAATGAAATCAATGTAAAAACAGAATTCACAACACATAGCATGGCGTCTCAAAGTGTTTTAACAGAAAAAGCGCGTCAGAATTTCGCCGCATCTATCAGCGCATTATGAATCGCATCTTGATTGGAATATTGGGTTTTCTGATTCTTTTTCTCGGATGTACGAAAGAAAAAGTCGGCTATGATCCGACACCGTATACGCTCAAAATTCCAGGTCACTTTCCGCAAATGGATATTCCTGCCGATAACCCGATGACGGAAGAAGGTGTTTTGCTGGGAAGAATGTTGTTTTACGAAAAGAAACTTTCCCTGGATCACACCATTTCTTGCGGTTCGTGTCATGCACCGGATGCATCTTTCTCCGATCCGAATCAATTTTCGCAAGGGGTAAACGGAACTGTTGGAACCAGAAATGCGATGGCTTTGATCAATCTGGGGTGGCAGACCAGTTTTTTTTGGGACGGAAGAGCAAAAACGCTTGAAGATCAGATCCTGGAACCCGTTCCGAACCCGGTTGAAATGCATTTGCAATGGAAAGATGCAGTTTCCCGCCTAAAAGCAGATGTGGTTTACAGAAACCAGTTTTACAAAGCTTATGGAGTGATCGACTTTGATTCGACGCATGTGGCAAAAGCGTTGGCTCAGTTTTTGCGAACCATGATCTCGGGAGAATCCAAATACGATGTGATGTACAAATTCGCGAACAATATTCCTTTGAATGCAGCTGAACAGGCTGTCAAAAATGCCGTTACTTCGGAAGAATGGGCAGGTTACGATTCCTTTAAGAGTTTGAATGGAGCAGATTGTTTTCATTGTCACAACGGAACCTTGGTTCAGGTTCAGAAATTCTCGAATAACGGGTTGGATGCGGTTTTTACAGACCTCGGAAGAGGAGCCATTACGCATAACCCGAATGACAACGGAAAATTCAAGGTTCCGACGCTGCGAAACATCGCTTTATCAGCACCTTACATGCACGACGGACGTTTCGCTGATCTGGATGCCGTAATCGAGCATTATTCGACTGGTGTTCAGCATTCTGCAACTATTGATCCGCTGATGGAATTTGCCAGTCAGGGAGGTGTTCAGTTGGATCCGGAACAGCGCAATCAGTTGAAATTGTTCCTGTTAACGTTAACAGATTATAAATTTGTAACTAATCCGGACTTTAAACCGTTAAACCCTTAACGAACTAAGTCTAATTGTTAGTACCTTTGTACAAGTGAAATGGAAGAAATGATAGACGAAAGAAGATTAACAACTGAGGAGAAAGCCTTAAAGATTAATCTCACAAGTGATATTTACGGTTGTTTTGCCGAGATCGGTGCAGGACAGGAAGTTGCGGCCAACTTTTTTAAGGCGGGTGGTAGTTCCGGAACGATTGCGTATACGCAGTCTGCTTACGACATGAAGGTTTCTGACGCCATGTATGGCGCGGCTTCCCGTTATGTTTGTGAGGAGCGTTTGTTGACCATGCTTTCCACGGAATACAATACACTTTGTGAACGTTTACCTAAAAAACTCCAGGAAGCACGTTTTTTTGCTTTTTGTAATACGGTTGAATCTTTAAATTACCATAAAACCAACCAGGGACAAGGTTGGGTAGGATTGCGCTTTCAGTCAAAACTGGGAGGTGATTTTAACGATATTATTTTACACGTAAAAATGCATGACAATTCTCACAAAGCACAACAGGAGGCTTTGGGGATTTTGGGTGTGAACCTGATTCATGCGGCTTATTTTTCCACGGAAGATCTGGAAGAGTTCCTGACAAATCTGGTTCACCGGATTCCAAGAGACCGTGTGGAAGTGGACATGCTGCGTGTTACCGGTCCGGATTTAGGACAAGTTGACAACCGGATTATTGCGTTAAACATGGTGAAAAGAGGAATGACCGATGCTACAATGTTTGATTTGTGCGGAACGGTTCTTCAGCCTGCAACGGCACTTTACAAAAAGAACATCCTATTGATGCGCGGCCGTTTCAGACCGGTTACGAAAGTTCATTTGGATATGATTGCCCATGGAACGGAACAATTCCTGAAAGAAGACGGAGTGCGTGAAGATAATTTGTCCGTTATTTTCGAATTGACCTTGAAGGATTTAACTGCAGATGGTAAAATCTCGGATAAGGATTTTATTGACAGAGCGGAATTATTGGGTTCCTTAGGATATACAGTAATGATTTCGAATTATCTGAAACATTACAAAATGCTGGATTACCTGGCAACCATTGCGCGCGGACAAAAAATGGGAGTGATTGCAGGAATTTATAATCTGCATACCATTTTTGATGAACGTTATTACGATAATTTACCTGGCGGTTTGCTGGAAGCATTCGGAATCGGGTTCGGGCACAATGTGAAAATGTATGTTTACCCGGCAATCAACGTGGATACCGGTGATTTGTATACCTTGGATCAATTGGCAATTCCAAAACACCTTCGCGGATTGGTTCAATTCCTTCGGGACAATAATAAACTGGCAGCATTGGAAGAATTTGATTCGCAAGCCTTGAAAATTTTGTCTGATGATGTATTGTCTAAGATCAGAGCTGGGATTTCGAGCTGGGAAGATGATGTTCCGGAAAATGTTGTGAAGGCAATTAAGTATTTTGAACTTTTCGGTTACGACAAGAAAAAAGATCCGATCGTTAATTTAACAAGCTAAATAGTTGCCTGGATTTGAAGGATTTTATGACTTTGATTTTTCTGACTTCAAAAAAGTTTAAGAATTAATTCCATTTAGTGTGGATTTATTACTTAAATTGGTCATGAGCTACTTTTCACATACCAATGATTCGATTCCAGGAAAGATTACTATTACTCAGTTTTAAGAATTACATTCTACTCTTTCTTTTTTTTCATTGCACCTTTCACGGGTTTTCTCAGACCAAAAAATACGATTATCAAAAATTTCAGCAGGAAATAGAGCGCTTGCAGGAAGAAATGATTGTTGATATCTCGAAAGCAAATGAAACGCTCCGTTTTTTGGACAATAAGTACAAGCACCTGCACAGTCCGGAGATCAATTACGTTATCACGATAAAAAAAATCAAATTTTTCAGTGTTTACGGTGATTATGCCCGGGTGAAATTTGAATTGAATAAAGCAAAAAGGTTTCAGTTTTTCTTTCAGGCAAAAAAACAGGATAAACTGTACCTGGATTTGTACGGAGCAGTTTACGAAAGTTTGGGTCACAATTTTGATTTGTTGATTACCAAAACAAGGAAGATTATTCAAAAATCAAAAAAGTCGGACAAATATTTGCTGCTTCAATGTCATTTGGTGTTGGCAAACTGTTTGAGTGAGAGCGGAAAATACGAAGAAGCGTTGGAGGAAATTCATCGTGCCAAACGCATTGCAGCTGAGAAAGGAAATCCCGCTTTTATATTCCAGGTTGCAAATTCAGCAGGACAAGTTTATTTTTTCAATAATCAAATTGAAGATGCTCTGAAAGAGTTCTGGTATGCAAAGAAACTTGCGATTACCAATCATTGGAAATTCGCAGAACAATATGCCAATGCAAGTTTGGGGGAGATTTATTTGTACACCAATCAATTGGAGAATGCCAAAAAATACTTTGATCTTGTTCTGAAAAACGAACACAATACAGAACTCCGGGATTTATTCCAGGTTTACGGATGTTTAGAGCATTATTATGAGTTGAAGAAAAATATGGATTCGTCCTATTTCTATTCGATCAAACGCAATGAAATCGACGATTTACTGGAAAACCTCCGGAGTGAAAACCTGGTTTTTGAGTTGGAAAAGGATTTTCAGACGGAATCGAATCAATATTTGCTGGAGGAGGAGCGGGGTAAGAATCAGCAGCTTCGATTGATTTTGATTCTTATCCTAATGAGTATTGTGGTCATCATCAGTATTTCGTATTTGTTTATTCGTCAGAAAAGTGATTCGAACCGCATTTTGCAGCAGCAAAAAGAAGAAATTGATGAAAAGAACAAGGAGATTTCCAATTCACTGGCCATGAAGGAAAACCTGCTGAAGGAGATTCATCACCGGGTTAAGAATAACCTGCAGGTTGTTTCCAGTATTCTGAACCTGCAATCGAGGAATGTCAATGACCCGGAGGCATTGCGGATTATTGAAGAAGGAAAAGACAGAATCCGTGCCATTGCATTGATTCATAATCAGCTGCATCTGAATAACGATTCGGCTTATGTGGAAATGGGCGGTTACCTGAATAAGCTGATCAGCCAGATGGGAGAATCATTTTCCAGTTATAACAAAAAAATTCTGGTGAAAGTACATGTCGAGGAAATCAATCTCGCGATAGATTATGCAGTTCCGGTCGGATTGATCATGTGTGAACTTTTATCGAATGCATACAAACATGCTTTCAAAGATCTGGACGAAGGAATTATCGAAATTGAACTGAAGAATAATCCGGAACGAAGTTTGAACTACGAATTATTAGTACGGGATAACGGAGTTGGTTACAAAGGAAAAACTCCTTTCCTGGATCAATCGTCTACAGGAGTGGAAATTATTAGTGCTTTTGTTCAGCAATTAGACGCGAAATATTCTGTGATTGATGAGGAAGTTGGTTTCGGTTTGTTTATTCAATTTGCTATTGATGAACGTCATTCTAAGT
>NZ_JASLCN010000173.1 GCF_030151805.1 Fluviicola sp. | reverse complement strand
TAAGTCCCGGCGGACAGTATGGAACGTACAACGAAACAAGCTGGACGTCTTCAGATGCGTATTCGGTATTCAATCCGTCCGGAGCATTGGGGGTGAACTGGAGAACCTTGACGTATCTGGATGAGAATCAGGTGGCAGTACCCGCTTCACGCCTTGCAGGAACAGCCGGATTGGAATGGTTTGTAACGAATTTCCGCGAAGAGTGGGCGGAGGTGTTGCTGAGCAAGCATCCGGAATATTGTTACCTGGAATTCTGCTACCTCAATGAATCATCCAATAAGTATGATCAAGAGATGCTGGGAATCAATTCCTATGAAACAGCACTTTCCCAGGGCTACCTGATGCCTTTGGCAAACGGTGTTCCGAATTCCTATTATACTTTTTTCCCGAGTCCTTCCACTTCTATTCCGAGTAATCCTGATCCGTTTTTCTTACCGGATTCATTAGGAGCATCTTATTCAGCAGCTATGCTGGCAGAGATGAATCTTTATATGAATGATGTGAATGATGTTGCGGATCTTTCAATGTGGGAGTATGCAGTTTTCCTGGTCTCAGGACAGGATTGTCGAAAAAACAACATGAGCACTTGCCTGAATTTTGATGATTGTAACAAAGATCTGGTTTGGTTAACTTTTCGCAATTTATATCTGGCTGAAAAGCATACACGGGTTTTCCTGGCACAACAGGCTTATGCAGATGCCCATGGATGTTCTAACAAATGTATCGGTGCTGTGGGAACAGTTACCGGTTGTGGTTCTCTTCCTCAATCAGATTTGGCTACGCGTTCACCGCGTTTCGGGAATACCGAAGCCTTTGCTTTTGATATGGATATGATTACTTCTGAACAGGCCGCTTACGGGGTGATCAATCCCATCATTGCAGAATCCTGCAGCACCAGCTGTGAGGGATATGCGGAACAGTGGCTGGAAGACCTGGCAGGTTGCGCCCCGATTGATGCGTTGACTTCTGTTGAGCGGCAAGCCTTGAAAAATGAATTCATCGAATTGTGTATGTTGGGTTGCGACAGCAATCATCCGATGGGAGCAACCACGGCACCGCAGGGAGAACACACTCAAAACGGAAATACAGACATCCGTGGAGTTCTGGACGAGTACCTGACCGGAAAAGCCGGCTACCCGGATCCGACCTGTTCACAGTACCTGGTTACCTTCCCCGGACCTTATAAGAAAGCGAGTGAAATGCCAGCAGCTTTTCCGAAGTTGGATCAGTGTGGCTGTGATATCCTGATGGACGTCCGCGCGGATTACCAGGCGGGAATTGCCAACGGAACGATACTTCCGGCAACTTCTATTGAAGCGTATCTGCATGTCTACAAAGGAATTGATATGGAAGATATTGATAACCTGCTGTGTGTTTGTGATCAGTTTTACGACGAAGGAAATAACCAATGGATGACGAATGCCAATGCCTTGATTGTTGCAGCTAACAAAATGGTTCCGGGTGAATTGACTTGTGAAGTAAACACTTCCTGCAAAAGCTGTGAAGAAGTGAATAGTGCTTATAGTGCTGCTTACACTTTTGCTTCCATAACTTATGGTTTGAATAGTGCGGCATTTGAAGCTGCTTCAAACTACGAGACGATTCTGACCAACTTCCTGAATGAACGATTGGGATACGACCTGAAGTTTAAAGATTACGATTTCTTCCACAAAGGATGTAACGCTACAAGTGCTAACCCGGTGTGTGAAATGAACCCGGTGATGGATGAATTTAAAAAAATACTGACTGTTCAGGCAATGCGCGGAAAACTGGTTCAGGCTTCTCCGTTGAACCTGGCGGTTGAGAATATTGTGTACAAACACGGAGAATTGTTTGAAAAAGAACTCCTGGGATCTTCCTACAAAGGAACGGTGATTCCTGGGAAATTGGTTTTGTCTTTCCAAAATGATTCGCAAACTCCGTGTACTTTTACCATGTTGGTGGCAGAAAACCCGGATTTTGATTTCTCCAAAATTGTTTCCTTCGGCGAAATGTGGGCTACGAGCTCCAATTGTACGACCAACAGCAATTTCGAACTGGAAGTGAAATACTATGAGTGTGGTCAGTTGAAAACAGTTGTAGCCCAGGTCACCAATACCTGTTTGCAGGTCAACCTGTGTTATTGTGGAGACAATGGGCAGCGTTTGTGTAACGAACCGCTGTTCGATCCCGATTTTGAGATCTGCTACCAGCCGGTTCTGGATAACATGATGCACGATGCTATGGAGGCATATGAACTCAGTGTAACCGAAGTGTATCAGGCATTCCAAACAGCTTACAAAGCGAAATGTGCAAAGGCTTTCTCCACGGAGAACTTCACCATGAAGGGGAAATTCCGCTATTACCAATACACGCAGTTCTATTACGATCAGGCAGGAAACCTGGTGCGCACCGTAGCTCCGAAAGGAGTAGGAAAAATGTCTCCAAGCCAGGATGCGGCGATCAATACCAGCAGGCAAACGATCGGAACTCCAATGACTCCGGCACAATCCTTTGAAACAAAATACCAGTATAATTCCTACAATCAGCTGGTGAATACCACGAACCCGGATCAACAGGGAGCAACCAGGTTTTGGTACGATTTCTACGGACGGATTGTGTTGTCACAGAACCCGGAACAGCAGCAAGCAAATAAATACAGTTATGTCTTCTACGACAAACAGGGAAGACCTGAAGAAGTGGGGCAGGTAGTTCCGGGAACGGCATTCAACGAAACAACCTTACTGAAAGTACAAGATCCTGTGAGTACGGTATTCAGAGCGTGGATCACAGCAAGCGGAAGTGCCCGCACGGAAGTAACCAAAACGTATTACGACCGGGCTTACATGCCGGCAGTTCAAGCGCGGTTTACTTTGCAGCCTGGACAAACCAATCCAGGGCAGCAGAACCTGCGTTTCCGTGTGGCTTCGGTAGCGTATTACACTACGGTAACACCGACTACGGATTTTAAAACACAATATGCTTCTGCGACGCATTATACCTACGATTTGCATGGAAACGTCTTACAGACTTTGCAGGATGTGCCGGAACTGGCACCTGTGAAACAGGACATCAAATCCACGGAATACGAATTTGAGTTGCTGAGCGGAAACGTCAAAACAGTGAAGTACCAGAAAGACAAGCGGGATCAAATGACACATACGTATATCT
>NZ_JASLCN010000163.1 GCF_030151805.1 Fluviicola sp. | reverse complement strand
AGCCAGAGCCGTAAACCCGATAATGCGTTTCCTGGATCCGGGTTCAAAAACAATGGATGCATTTTGTCCCAGCCAGATAATCCGGCCTTCTTTGGTTCGGATCGGAAATTCGAGGTACGTATTCTGAATGCGGTTGATGATCTGATTCCGGAAAAAATCCTTCACTGTGTCGCGGTAATCCGGATGCACAATACTCACGGAATCTTTCCCGATCAGGTTTTCGTTCTTGTATCCGAACGTGCGACTACTCATTTCATTCAGATACGTGAAGTGGCCATCGATGTCGGTATTGAAAATCATATCCTGCGCATTTTCAACCAATGATTGATAATTGGTTGTCAAGGTCAGTTTCTCTGTTACGTCCTGCCCCATAATCACCCGCACGGAATCGGAGAAATATTTGCAGGACCATTCGATCCATACGACTTCACCTTTTTTATTGTACATCGGAACGAGGAAGATTTTTCCGTCCGCAAATTCATCACCGAGAGAAAATTCACGCATTTCAGCTGAAACTACAATCGGATTTAAGGTCGAAAGTGACTTCCCGACAATCATGTTGGAGTCGATGTGGAGCAGATTCGATAAGTTCTTGCTGCAATACGTTATGGTTCCTTTTTGATCGAAAGAAATGGCCATCATATTTCCTTTGTTGAGGATATTACTCACAAAGAAGAGTTTTTCCAGGGAATCATTTCTCAGGTAAGTAACCATGATCGTTAATGCCGAAGAAACACCGATTGTCAGGATAAACAACACGCTGTTATAAACCGGATTTTCGATCCAGATCAGCATCAGAACAGAAACAATAATCTGGAGCAGGCAAATGATGATGATCGACCGGATATTGTTCAGCATGTAAGGCAGAACACTTGAGATTAGTGTAATGGCAATGAGCGGATACGGATGGATATTGGAAATGAAAAGCAGGTAGAAGAATTGTACGAAAAGCACCGAAAGTGATAAGTAAAGACTCAGTTCGTTGATGTAGTCTAATCGGTTTCTTCTGCCTGAAATTTTGTGAAGAAAATAAACACCTATCAGAACGGTACTGGAAGCCAGGTTCACAGTTAAATTCCCGAGGCTTTTCTCCACGAAAAAGTAAACAATGACTCCGACAAGGAAATTGGAAATGGAGCCGAATAATAGCAATTTTGGTACGAAGCGTGCATCCAGGGAGTTATAGCTGATCTCGTAGAGATTGATCCGCATTCCGGTTCTGGTCCATTCGAGGTACCCGATATTGAGTAAACCCAGGAAAAGAATGATGATCACGATAAACCATTTGGACTGCCAAAGCGGGTTGTGAATCGTAATCGGATAAGATGCAATGTCTGAAAAATTGATCCTGTCGAAGGTCGATTTGACTTCCAGCACATACGATCCGTTTTGCAGTTCGGGCAATTTCATCTCCCCGGAATTATTCAGTTTGATCCAGAACTTGTGGTATCCGCTGATCTTATAATAATATTCGAGTCCTTTGTTTTTGGAAAGAATCGTTTTGAAGGTCAGGTATTTTCCCTGATCCACATCCCGGATAACTCCGTTTTGGAACAATCTTCCCTTAATAATAATCGGTTTCGGAGGAACAGGATAATGCTGAAGAATGTCGGTGTTGATGAGAAATAATCCTTCGGCAGTTCCGACCAGCGACTTATTTCCATCCTGGAAAACTGCCCGCATATTGGTCTCGTAACCCAAAAAACCATTGGTTTCATTGTAGTTTTTGTGGTAAATGACGCGTCCTTTTCCATCCAGTTTCAGGATGTGAATTCCAAGGTTGGTTCCAACGATGAGATTTCCCAGCTTATCTGCTGAAAGCGTGTAGAACAAATAGGACGGAAGAATCTTCTGATCTGTGATCTTCAGAATTCGCTGGTGTTTGTCAATACCCACAATTCCCTTGTCGAGCGTGAACCAAAGATTTCCGTACAGGTCTTTTGCGGCATTTCCGGAATAAGACCCGATATCATTGAATTCCTTCATTTCGTAGAATGCAAGATTTTTCAGGTCGAGTCGTTTGATTCCTTCGTTGGTTCCGAAATAAAGATACTTTCGGTTGCCGGATTGCTGCCCACAATAGTAATAATCGGCTGCAACTTTGGTTTTTAATTTGGTAGATGTCCCGGTTTCTGGATCATAATAGAAAAGACCTTTTCCAGCTGGTGCGAACCACAATTTTTCACCGTCCCAAATGGCAAATTTGATTTGTTCCCCCTGTTGTTTCGGAATAGCTGATTGTACAATTTCACCGTCCTTGAATTCGTAGATTCCGGTTTCGGAACAGATCAGCGTTCCCAAAGGGCATTCCAGGATGTGATTTGCGCGGAAATTTTCCTTTGTTTTAAAAGAAGATGGGTACGCCGGACCGTAATGAAGTTTATTGTCGCCACTCGCCAGGAACAGCTGGTTGCATTTCGTTCTGAAGACCTGGATGATCAAATGATTATCGAAAACGGGATTTAACTTGACCTTCGTAAATGGCTCAATACTTATTTTGGTAATTCCCAGGGAAGTGTTGACCCAATAATCGTTTGAATTGTCAATGAAAAGGTGGTAGATCGTTGCTATTTTATTATCGTAATTCGGGACAATGCGCTTGAGTTTATCCGATTCGATGGTGTAGATGTGCTTATTGGAGCAGTTGAATAGAATCTGGTTGTTTTTGGCGGCGATATTTTCAATGGCTTCCGGTGGAAAATCGAAATGGGTGGCTTCTTTTGTTTCTCTGAAAACAGTGCCGTTGTTGGCGAAATAGAAGGTGTATTTGTTTTGACCGTTTTCGTCATATAAAATCAGCTTTTTCTGATGAAATGACGCGATCTTAAAGTTGATATCCGGCATGTTCAGCCAGTTTCCAAGCGTTGTAATTTCTTTGGAATTGATGAAATAGGATTCTTTATCCGTGATGAGGACGTTTCCATACGGAGTTTCCAGGAGTTGAACGCACCGTTTGATGTGTTTGGAAAGAAACTGTTGTTTTAAAAGGAGTTTTCCGTCCAGGTTCACGACATGGATGAAATTGTTAGTAATAACCGAGAGATTGTTCTGGCATTTCGCAACCTGCAGAACAGAACCGTCGAGATTGTTTTTTACTTTGTAAAACGGGTGAATACGGTTGTTATAAAAGCGTAAAACACCGGCGTAAAGCGTCGAAAAGTAAATATCACCGTTGACCAATGAGATTCCGGTTACGTGATACGGACGATCCAGCCCTTTTTTCGGATGAATGGATTCAAAGGTCGAACCGTTGAAGCGGACAATTCCGTTTCCGTCCGTCCCGATCAGCAAATAACCGAGGTCATCCTGAACGGTGCTGAGTGTCGCGGTGATTTTTAAACCGTCGTGATGATTGTATTCCCGGAAAGTATAGAGCTGCGCATCAAGATTTTGACTCAACGCAAGTAGTGAAAGGAAAGAAATGAGTTTGTACACTTTCAAAAGTTCTCAAATGGTGGCGCAAAGGTAACAATTCTGGGTAATAAACGAACTTAGGCTTTGATTTTTAATTCTTTAGCAACCATTCTCCCCGTGGTTTTGAGTGTCGCAAGCTCCGGGCCGTAAATGGTTACATGTCCCATTTTCCGGAAAGGTTTGGTATTTTGCTTTCCGTATAAATGAACACTTACACCTTCCTGCGCGATGACTTTTTCAAGGTTTTCATATTTTGCAATCCCTTCATAACCAGGTTCTCCCAGCAGGTTGATCATGACGCCCGGAGTAATCAGTTTGGTAGAACCCAATGGCGCATTGACGATGCTTCGCAGATGCTGCTCGAATTGAGAAGTATAACAGCATTCGATGGTGTGATGTCCGCTGTTGTGAGGTCTCGGGGCAATTTCATTGATCAGGATATGATTGTCAGCCGTTAGGAACAGTTCTACCGCTAAAATTCCGACCATGTCTAATGATTCGATTACGTGAAGGGCAATTTCGCGGGCATTTTTTTCCACTTCTTCCGAAATTTCTGCCGGAGAAAATAAAAACTCCACCAGGTTTGCCACCGGGTTGAATTCACATTCAACAGTTGGGTAAACAACACGCTCTCCTTTTTCGTTTCGTGCCACAATAACGGATAACTCCTTTGTGAACGGAACCAGTTGTTCAATCACGTATGGCGTATCCACCAAATTTTCAAGATCAGAAGCGCTTTTGATGATTTGAACGCCTTTTCCGTCATAACCGCCTTTTCTCCACTTCAACACATACGGAAACGGAATGTTTTTGGACAACAATTCTTCCTTTCCGCTCACCAAGGTGAAATCTGCGGTCGGTAAATTATTTGTTTGATAGAATTCTTTTTGCAGCCCTTTATCCTGAACAATGGCCAGAACGGAAGGTTGTGGAAACACCTTGATTCCTTTGTCTTCAAGCGCCTTTAATGCTTCCACATTCACGTGCTCGATTTCTACGGTCACCACATCCTTGTCGCTCCCGAATGCAAGAACCGTATCGAAATCCTGTAAAGAACCTTGCTGGAACGAAGTTGCCAAATGTTTGCAGGGCGCATCGTGATCCGGATCCAAACAATGTACGTGTACATCATAGTTCAAGGCTTCCTGAATAAACATACGGCCTAATTGACCGCCACCAAGCATTCCTATTTTATAAGCGTTTCCGTTCCATTGTTTTTTCATGCGGCAAAGATAGTTGCTTTTCTGAATTCATTCAAGGACTTTTCCCCGAAAACAAGCCTTGGAAATATGCCGGATTTGACGCACATGGCAGGGAATTCGGGTGTTTTCAGACTGATTTTACTACAACGATTTTTCTTCCTCCGGCTATTTCTTTGTTATTTAAGCCGATAATTCCCTTAAAAATCGTACTTTTGCCCTTAAAATTAGACGACGAAGTGCTTCAGATAAACGATAAAACGTTCGAAATATTTATCCGAAAAGAAGAAATTCAAGCAGAGATTGCTTCTTTAGCGGCTCGCCTGGAAGCGGATTATGCAGGGAAAGAGATAGTGTTTATAGCTGTGTTGAACGGAGCATTCATGTTTGCCGCAGATTTAATGAAACAATTTCGTTCACCCTGTGAAATTACTTTTGTAAAAGTGAGCAGTTACAAAGGAATGAATTCTTCAGGGCGTGTGGATGAGGTGATCGGGTTGAATACCGAGATCAAAGACAAGCACGTAATCATCGTCGAAGACATTGTTGACACCGGAATTACCATGGAGAAACTATTTACGCTTTTGTCAGTTGAAAAACCGGCAAGTTTGGAAATAGTGACATTATTACATAAACCGGAAGCATTTAAAGGAACACATACCCCAACATATATCGGTTTTTCGATTCCAAATAAATTCGTAGTAGGTTACGGCCTGGATTACGATGAATTGGGAAGAAATACCGAGCACATTTATCAACTAAAGGGTGAAACCCGTTAAAAGAAAAACGTATGTTGAACATCGTATTATTTGGCCCTCCCGGAGCAGGGAAAGGAACGCAATCTGAAAGATTGATCGGAAGATATAATCTGGTACATTTATCTACAGGAGATATTTTCCGGGCAAACATTAAAGGTGAAACCGAATTGGGATTGCTGGCTAAAAGCTATATAGACAAGGGAAACCTGGTTCCGGATGAGGTGACGATTAATATGTTGAAAAGTGAAGTGTTGAAGCATGAAAATGCGAAAGGGTTTATTTTTGACGGGTTTCCACGTACCAATGCACAAGCTGAGGCATTGGATGCTTTTTTGAATTCTGTGAATACGACAATTACCATGATGGTCGGATTGGAAGTAGCGGAAGACGAATTGCGCGAGCGTTTGAAAAAAAGAGCAGAAGTGAGCGGAAGACCGGATGATGCAAATCCGGAAGTGATTCAGAACCGTATCAACGTTTATCAAAACGAAACGGCGCCGGTAAAGGATTACTACGAAAAACAAGGAAAATACATCGCAGTAGATGGAATCGGAAGTATCGATGATATTTCGGACAGACTTTACGCTGCGATCGACAATAATTAATAAAGCAACTTGCTTGATACGTTAACCGCATTCGAACAGAGTGCGGTTTTCAAGTCTAAGGAAGTTTGTTTTTAAAGACTATTTAAGGGTTCAGACTTGAATCTCTTCGAATATTGAATAGGTTTGGCGCTATTGCCTGATGCCTGTTCACTAATAACTAAATAAAATGGCATCAGATAATTTCGTCGATTACGTAAAAATCCACTGTACTTCCGGAAACGGAGGTGGAGGTTCTGCGCATTTTCGTCGTGAAAAGTATATTCCGCAGGGAGGCCCGGATGGCGGAGATGGAGGACGTGGAGGTCATATTTATCTTCGTGGAAACAAACAATTGTGGACCTTGCTCCATTTGAAATTTCAAAAGCATATCAAAGCGGGGCATGGTGAACATGGTTCCGGACAGCTTCAAAAAGGTTCTCAGGGAGAAGATAAATACATCGAGGTACCTTTGGGAACATTGGCGAAAGATGCTGAAACAGGAGAAGTGCTTTTTGAAATCACAGAAGACGGAGAAGAGAAAATTTTGGTTCCGGGAGGAAGAGGAGGTTTAGGAAACGATCACTTTAAATCTTCAACCTATCAGACTCCGCGCTTTGCACAACCGGGAGAACCGGGAACGGAAAGCTGGATGATTCTCGAGATGAAAGTATTGGCCGATGTTGGTTTGGTTGGAAAACCGAATGCCGGAAAAAGCACCTTGCTTTCTGTTCTATCTTCCGCAAAACCGGAAATCGGAGATTATCCGTTTACAACTTTGAGACCGAACCTGGGAATTGTGAAGTACCGTGACTACCGCTCGTTTGTAATGGCAGATATTCCCGGAATTATCGAAGGAGCTCACGAAGGGAAAGGTCTGGGCTTGCGTTTCCTGCGCCATATCGAACGAAATTCCTGTTTGTTGTTTATGATTCCTGCAGATGCGGATGATATTCACGAAGAATACAAATTGCTTTTAAACGAGTTGAAACAATACAACCCGGAATTGCTGCACAAAGAGCGTCTTTTGGCAATCACGAAGTCGGACATGCTGGATGACGAGCTGCAACAAGCCATTGCAAAGGATTTGCCTAAAATACCGTATGTTTTCATCTCTTCTGTTGCCCAGCAGGGACTAACGGAGTTGAAAGACATGATCTGGAAGCATCTGAATCATGTTTGAATACCTGGAATCCATTGATCGAAGCATTGTTCTGGCCGTGAATGGCTGGAACACCCCTTTTTTAGATCAGTTCTTTTGGATTGTATCCAAAACGGCAACATGGATTCCTTTTTACCTGTTGATCCTGTTTTTTATCTGGAAAAACTACGGGCTGAAAACCGGTCTTATTTTCCTGGGAATGGCGCTTTTATTAGTGGCTGTGGTAGATAGTTCTACAACATACCTGTTTAAAGAAACCATTCAGCGCTACCGGCCGTCTCACAATTTACTCCTCGAAAATCAGCTTCATTTTTTTGTGAAGCGCAACGGGGAAGTTTACCAGGGCGGACAATACGGTTTTTTCTCTTCACACGCTTCGAATAATGCCGCAATCGCATTATTGACCTGGTTGTTCCTCGGGAAGCACTATCCACGCTTGAAATGGCTGTTATTTCTGTGTGTCGGATTGATTGGTTTGAGCCGAATTTACCTCACGGTTCATTATTTGTCGGATGTAATTTGCGGAATTGTTTGGGGACTTCTCTGGGCTTTTGTATTTTGGACGCTCTATAAACGATTTATTGCAGACAAGATCCAATGAATATGCTGTATGTTTTTCTGGGTGGAGGAATCGGAGCATTGATCCGGTTTGGAATCACACATTTAATCCACAAATTTCCCAAACAAGTTTTCCCGGTTGCTACCCTGGCATCGAACCTTCTTGCTTCTTTTCTGGTAGGCGTATTTCTGGTACTGATGATGCGTATGAAACCTGCTAATGCGGAATCTTTTCAGGCGTTTTGGATCATCGGAATTTGTGGCGGATTCAGCACTTTTTCTACGTTTGCAAAAGAAAACCTGGAATTGATGGAACGCGGACACTGGATCATTGCAGTGCTGAATATTCTTATTTCAGTGAGTTTTTGCATCGGGATGGTTTATTTGGGGCGGAAAATGCTGGTTTAAGAATCCGGATTTAGCTTTGTAAAATACGCACAACTTCCTTTCAGTTATTTTAAGTTCTCTTCCGGGAATGAGACGGAAATTCGTCTTCGGATAAAGCGTTTAAACTCCAGGAATTTTGACTTCATGGTGTGTTTGCGGAATTGCCTGTTTCCCTTGCTGCTGCTGGGCTAATAGATATATGTCTATGCGTCTTTTTGAGAAAATTGTCAAGGCAAAAAACAGAAACTTAAGCCACCGGAATCAATTCCTTAATCCGCTTCTCCAATTCCTCGCGTTTCTCTACAAACTTATTCAGATCCACCGTTTTCATTTTCTGCTTCAAGCGAACTTCCTTGAATTGGTGCGCATATTCATAGCTTAAACGCCATAGAACGGGAATGAGGAAATAATACAAAATACCCAAAGACCAATGAGGAAGATACCATTTCGTCACCAAAATAATGATCGGGATATTGTAGATCGAACCAACTATTTTAGCCAGCATCATTTTCACGGAACCCCAGAAAACTTTCCGTCTCATGATCTTTTCAGTGACCTTTTTGGAAATAATATATGGAATGAAACCGTGCAGAAATCCTGCAATGGCAAAAGGCCACATCAGGATCAAATAAAGCCAGTTGTTTAAAGTACTCAATAGCTCCGGCTGTTTTTTAGCAAGCACAAAGCGATCCTGAACTTTCATGCGTTTCTCCAGGTTGAAATAAGCATCCAGATCTTTCTGAAGCGCTAAAATTTCAGTGCTTTCGTCCGTTACATTCTGGTTGATCCATGTTGCCAGTTGGCGCGCATATTCCCAACGCTTGATCAATGGAATATGATCATCGTGATTCGGATGATTGTATCCTTTTCTGGTGATCTGCATGATGTTTTCCAATAAGGAATAACGTTTGGGGTTTGCGACATATACGATGCAGTTCTGCATGTCTTTTTCAACACGCTTGGTCACTTCATTGATCACCCTGCTTGGATTTTCGAGATAAGCCTCTTTGTAATCGTTCAAACAGATTTTCGGACCGTTATTCAGAATGAATTCCGAACCGATTGTATTTCGATCTGTATAACTGATCCCGATACCGGAAATGTAAATTTTCTTGCTCCAGTTGATTGCAACCAAAGCACCGAATCCCATGCGCACCGGACCTTTTTTCACCGGCTTCAACCCGCGGATAGGAGTATCGTCGGTAAATCCTTCTCCGAAGATCAGGATATTGCGGCCCATTTTCAGGGATTGGTTTACTTTTTTGAAAACGTCTGTGTTTTTTCCTTTCGTGTCAGTTCCATCTTGCTGACGATAAATAGGAAGCATATGGGCGGACCATAATATGGGTTTCAACCACCAGACAAACACATCTGAACGGGTCATGAAATGAACAATGGGTCTGTTCATTGATCCGATCATAATCGGGTCCATAAAGGAATTCGGGTGATTACTGACGTATATGGTACTCCCGAAAAGCTCTTTATGACTGTTTAATATTAAAAAACGTTTGTAAAAAAGTCTGAATGAAATATTGAGAGATATTTTTAGCAATAAATAAAACGGACGCATAACTGTGTACTTTTTTACAAAATTAGCAATACTTGAAAATTAGCATTTATTCTTGCGGTTTTGTTTCTTCAGGTTGCACTTCTTCGGGAGCCGGATCTACTTTCTCGTCCTGCTTAAACTCCTTATTCATATTTCGTTTGTGACCGAAGATGAAGCCCAGTCGAATTTCATGAGAAGTGTTCCCGAATTTCTCCGTAACGCCTGTTCCGAACTCAAAAGAGTAAGAAACGTTGAAATGTGCCAGTAGATTAATCCCGAAACCAACTCCGATAGAAGATTGTCTTCTGTATGAAAGACTCACCCAGCCCATACGCATGTAGTGAAGGCGCATCGCAATATCATAA
>NZ_JASLCN010000150.1 GCF_030151805.1 Fluviicola sp. | reverse complement strand
GTGCTTACAGCAGTGATCTATTTGGGAAATGATATTTTATTCCCGGTTATCCTGGCCTTTATTTTTGGTGTTCTGATTCGACCGATTGATGCCTTTCTCCAAAACAAATGGCGCTTTCCAAAAATCATCTCGGTGATTATCACTGTTGCAATAGCCATTCTGTTCTTTGCGGGCATTTTGTTTCTGGTCGGAGTTCAGTTGAAAGGATTCTTTGATGATTTACCGACAGTAGAAAAGAACATCACTAAAGTGCTCCACGATTTGGGCGATTGGATCAATCAAACATTTGGGATAACGAACTTTCAGCAGGAGAAAATCGTCAAAGAAAACCTCATGAAGCCCGGGAAATTTGTTTCCATGGAAAGCTTCGGATCAGTGACCGGAGTTTTAATGTACATGGTTCTGATTCCGCTCTATCTGTTCCTGTTTTTATTCTATCGTCCGCTGTTGTTGGGCTTTCTGGTGAAATTAGTTCCGAAGAAAAGCACCGAAAAAATGCAGATTGTTGTAAATGAGATCAAGGTGATTATCCGTCAATACATCCTGGGACTCCTGATTGAAATTGCAGTTGTAGCAAGTCTAACTTCCCTGGGCTTGTGGCTGATCGGAGTGAAATACGCGTTGTTTTTAGGCTTGTTAACAGCTCTGCTCAATTTGGTTCCTTATGTCGGGATTATCATTGCAAACATCTTGAGCTGCCTGATTTCACTTTCAAACAATCCGAACCTGGAGCAATCTGTTTTGGGAGTTTTGGCAGTAATCGGAGTGGTGCAGTTTCTGGACAACAACATCCTGATGCCACGCATTGTGGGTTCCAAAGTCCGGATCAATGCACTGGCATCTATTCTTTCAGTCATTATTGGCGGAGCACTGGCCGGAATTCCCGGAATGTTTCTGGCAATTCCGATTACCGCGATCCTGAAAGTCGTTTTCGATGCCGCTCCCGGTTTAGAGCCATACGGTTATTTGTTAGGTGACGATTTACCAAAAGCCTTGTTTTGGACCAAAAAGAAACAGCTGGAAACCAAAGATTAAGAAGGAATCAGATCCTGAAACCAAAAACCGTATTCAATCGGTTCATTGGTTTGGTTTTTAGCTGAATAGGATTTTAAAACAGTTTCTCCCAACTCAAATGTGATTGGTTTTTTGAACATCGGACCATCAAACACAAAGGTGTGAAACTCCCCGTTTTCTCCACATGGATCTACATTTTCAGGCAAATCTTCCAGGAATTGGGAATCAATCACTCTGCCGACGAATTCTTTGCCCAATTTGGAAGCATCCACACAAACAACAACCGTTTTGAAACCCAGATCAATGAATTCCCGGACCAATTCTCGTGTATCGCGCTTCCAGAGAGGGAAATGTGCAGAAATAGCTACTTCTTTTAGCTTTTGTTCTCTGTATGCCCTCAAATCTTCCAGGAAAATATCCCCGAAAAAACAATCGGAAATCCCTTCTTCCTGAATCTCCTGAATTGCGCGGTTCATCGCATGTTCGTATTCAGACATATCTGAACTGGCGGGAAGAAAAACACGTTTTGTTGGAATAGTTAAAGACTCAGCCTGAGCGATCAGCAATTCGTTCCGCACACCGTGCATCGAAATACGGTTTGCTTCCTGGTTAAAAGTCGTGAGCAGATAACGAATATCGAACTGGGCTTGCTGCAATACTTTGTAAAGCGCTAATGTACTGTCTTTTCCACCGCTCCAGTTAAAGTAAGCGGGAATTAATTGTCCCATTCTTCATTCAGAAAAGCAACAATTCTTCGCGCTGTGGTGTTGAAATAGCGCTTGGTACGGTATCCGCCAACCCACGTAATTCCGCGTACAGCATTCGTCAGGAATACTTCATCCGCAACCAGTAAGTTAGATGGTAAAATCGGGCATTCGTATACCTTCAAACCATTTTTCAATGCGAGGTTAATCACCTGCATGCGCATGGTTCCTGCCAAACAACCGTCGGCCAGGCTTGGAGTGTACAAAACACCATTGCTTACCACGAAAATATTGCTGTGAGAGCTTTCCAGGATCTGACCGTTGTCATTGGTGATCAGCATATCGTCCAGGCCTTTTTCCTTTGCAGAAATTGCAGCCAATACGTATAAGATTCCGTTTTTGGTCTTGTAATTGGAAAGACTATTCTTCGTTTTTTTAATATCCTGGTACAAATCCACTTCCAGCCCTTTTGCATTCAATCCGAAGAGGTTTTGCTCGATTGGATATAATTCAATGAAATAACTAACCTCATTGGTATCAGGAAGATAAGTTCCTCCGCCTAAACGATCAATTGAAAGACGGATTCGTGCTCCTTCCGTAATTTTGCATAACGCGATCAGCTCATCAATTTGCTGTTGGAAAAATTCGGTGGTATAAAAAGCCGGTAAACGCATTTTCAACACTTTTGATCCTTCTACCAGGCGGGAGAAATGATGCGCCAGGTTTAGTACCTTTCCGTTCATAACCCGCATACTTTCAAAAAGACCGTCACCGTAAGTGTAGGCTCTGTTTCCTGCTGAGATGGAATGACCTGTGTTGCTGATTATTTTACCGTTGTTGTTTACGAATAATTCCTGATCGCTCATTTAAAGTAGGTTTTGAAATGCAAAAATCACTTGTTCAATATTAGTAATTAAAATGAAAATAATACCGAAAACTGCGCCGGATATATGCGCATCATGTGCAATATTTGTTTTTCTGTTGCGATCAGAATAGATTTCAAAAGCCAGGTAAATCGGTCCGAAGATCCATGCTTTGATTGGAATAGGAATAAAAATGAGTAGGATTTCCATTCCCGGATCGAGCATAATCATGGCAAAAAGAATCGCTGAAGTAACCCCGGAAAGACCTAAGGATCTGTAATTTGGATTGTCTTTGTGTCTGAAAAACGAAATCATACTCGAAGCAAACATCGCTACCAATACAAATGCCCAGAAAACGATTTCTCCCGCCAAAGGACCATAGAAATTGTAGAGGTAGAACTCGAAATACTTTCCGAAGTAAAAAAGTGTAATTCCGTTGAAAAATAAGTGACCCACATCGCCGTGAAGAAAAGCCTGCGTCACAAACCGGTAATATTCCTTGTGATGTTTCACATCATACGGACTGAAAAGGTATTTCTCCATGAAATCACGGTTGTTGAATCCAAGAATCGACATGATAATCATGGTTCCGAGAAGAATGTATGTTGAATAAATTTGAGGCTCCATATTTGAGGAATAAGTATCTTGCGACAAAATTGCTCATTATTTTTTGATCATTTATGAATTTTACCAGACTTCTAATCCTGTTTCTCGCATTTATACTTATTCGCTGTACTCCCTCAATAGATAAAACAAACCCGATTTTCGACCGGAAAACTCCGTTGAAAAAGCGAATCGGATTGGCGATTGAATCCGATTTATTAACAAAATTAGATTTCCCTGAAGGATTGAAAGATTCGGTGTATGCCTTTTACAAATCGCGCGATTTTAAACCCGTTTGGGCGAATGATTCTGTCCTGACTGAAAAAGGAAGAAACTGGAAAGAACTCACGAATTATCCGTGTGCTTTGGGCTTGCCGGATAATCGCCTGTTCACTTTTAAGGAAGATTCATTAAGTCACACCTCCATCATCCAGGAATTCCTTCTTACAGCACGCCTGGCGCAATTGCAGCAAGATCTGAAAGTTGGTTTTTTAGATACATCTACCAATAATTACAGACCAATTGTTTCGATTGATATAAAAACACTGAATAAAAGTGTCCGGCAGATGGATACGGTTAAAAACTGGGGTTACTGGTTTGCTCAAATGGGCCCTGCAAGACCGGAATACCGTGCTTTGGCAATAGGATTGTTTCAATATGCTTCAAAAAAGAAGTTTTCGGACATTCATTTTGAAGTTCCTGCATTGGTAGACGATTCATTGCGTTCTTTGGAGCTTGCCGAAGAATCGTTGATTGATAAAGGTTATCTCGATCCGAAGAAAACTGATTCTGCCTCTTTCTGGGAAGCTATGGCTCGTTTCCAGGCTGATAACGGGCTGAAAGCAGATGGTGTGATTGGTATTTATACACGAAAAGCGTTGGATGAATCTGAACGATACAAGTGTCACAGAGCCATTTTATCTATGGAACGCTGGAGATGGCGTGCTCCTTTTCCCGAAAGATATTTATGGGTGAACATTCCGGAGTACAAACTGCGCATCTTCTACAACGACAGTATGTTGTCGGAACACCGGGTAGTAGTTGGTAAACCGGAAAATCAAACTCCGCAATTGAGTTCCCGTCTTCGTGCAATTGTTTCGTTACCTTATTGGACACAACCTCAATCCATTGCAAGTAAGGAATTCCTGCCGGCTATTCAGCGGAATTCGAATTATGCGGCGAAAAATCATTACAAAGTTTATCGGGGTGAAACGGAAGTTGATCCGACGACTATTAACTGGAAACGCTACAAGGAGAAGAATTTTCCTTTCAGAGTAAGGCAGGAACCCGGACACGACAATGCACTCGGATTAGTGAAATTCGAGTTCAACAATAAATTCGGAGTTTATATTCACGACACACCTTCCAAAGGATTCTTCAACAAAGATATTCGGGCATATTCGCATGGTTGTGTGCGTTGTCAGATGCCCGATTCGTTGGCGCGCTTCATTTTAACCAGAGACGACAAGCAGAAAATGACCCGTGATTCCCTGGATACTTTGATTGCCCGGAAAGAGCATTTTTCGATCGCATTGAGAAAACCGATTCCCTTGCAATTGGATTATATCACGGTGGTAGCAGACGAAAACGGGAAACTGATTTTCTTCCCGGATGTGTATGACCGCGATGAGAAATACCTGAAAATGATGAAGATTTATCCGAAAGTTGATTAGTCTTTATGTGAGAGGCAAGAGCCAGGACAATCTAATGAATTAAGAAAACTCCTGCCTCTTTTGGTTTTGCTCCATTAAGTCTCACCTCGTGACTCTCGTAAAAAAGGATTTAGTACTTTTGCAAAAAAATAAAAAAGGAACCATGTCAGTTATCATTGCCCCGTCTATTTTATCCTGCGATTTCGGAAACCTGGAACGCGATTTCGAATTGATCAATCAAAGTGAAGCAGATTGGTTTCATGTTGACGTAATGGACGGCGTTTTTGTTCCCAATATCTCTTTCGGATTTCCGATCATCTCGGCATTGAAGAAAGTAGCGAAGAAAACAATTGATTGTCACATCATGATTGTGAATCCGGATCAATACATTGCAGACTTTGCAAAGGCCGGCGTAGATATTCTGACAGTTCATTACGAAGCATGTACACACCTTCACAGAACGATTGCTGCGATTCATGAGGCAGGAATGAAAGCCGGAGTTGCTTTAAATCCGCACACACCGGTATCTGTTTTGGAAAACGTGATCGCAGATTTAGACTTAGTATTGATTATGTCAGTAAATCCGGGATTCGGAGGACAGAAATTCATTACTCAAGCGATTGAAAAAGTGAAGCAGGCAAAGGAATTGATTGAACAATCAGGATCAAAGGCTTTGATTGA
The DNA here is from genome assembly GCF_030151805.1 of Fluviicola sp. Classification (GTDB taxonomy): domain Bacteria; phylum Bacteroidota; class Bacteroidia; order Flavobacteriales_D; family Crocinitomicaceae; genus Fluviicola. The sequence continues at coordinate 3,146 of NZ_JASLCN010000150.1, read as the reverse complement.
AGTGGATGGAGGTGTAAACACGGAAACAGGAGCAAAATTGGTAGCTGCAGGTGCTCAGGCGTTGGTGGCGGGAAGTTTTGTCTTTAACAGTCCGGACCCGAAAGCAACCATTTCTTCTTTGAAAAAACTCTAAATGCTCGACTTTTTTCAGCAGCGTTTCTCTTATTTGCACCAGTTGAACCTGAGTTGGATCGCGCATTTAAAACAAAACGATCAGGATATTCCCTGGGACGTAAAAGGAGCCATTTCCCGTTTAATGAACTCACAACACATGGCTGTGTGCGGAATTTTGGACCTGGAAATCGAATCCGAATTGGATGATGTGCAGCCTGAAATGTATTGGGAATCCCTGGAACGCGACAATTTCCAGCAATGGATGAATGTTTTTCTGCAATACAATCAGGGAATCCAGGACAATATTGAATGGCTCACTCCTCTCCTGTTCAAAGCACTGCATGAAAATGCACAATACATCGGTCAGCTGAAATTATTACTGTCTCAGCACCAGATGGAATTGTTTGACGAAACCTTAATCCGGGTAGATTAATTCGTTTATTCCCGAAGTAATTTTCCGTTGTTTACCTTTTCCTTGAACCAACATTGAAGTGTATGAAGCATACATTTCTCTTTCTCTCACTGCTTTTGAGCGGTTTTGGTTTAAACGCACAGGATTTTTGTAAATCAAGCAGCATCTTTTTTGATCTGAACAAATCAGACCTGAAACCGGTCGGAAAATTATTGGTTGATAGCTTGGTAACATCCCTGAATGGCTCCGGTTTTATATTCGAAGTATACGGCTACACAGATACGTCAAACACGAACGATTACAATAAGAAACTTTCCCAAAGCAGAATAGATGCTGTTCTGGCATATTTGAAGGAGAAAAATGTGGTCCCGAAAGAAATCCGGACCTTCAATGAAGGAGAAGATTTTATTTCCAACAACCGGCGAAAAGATGCAGCATTTCAGCGTCGTGTGGATATTTACCTCACTCCGATGGAAGGTTCTGACGTGGTATTCCGCTCAAAAGATGGAGTCATTGTGAAAAGAGATATTTCTTCCTTTGGAGATTGCGGGATTTGTGCATTGAAACCCAAAATGAAATACTTGCAATCGGAAGCCGAAGCAAATGAAAACGGAATTGACCTGATAACCGATAAAAACGAGCGTTTGATTACTTACGGAATGGTGTTGTTTGATATTGATCCGTGTTCATCTATTCCGGAAGAGGAACAGAAAAGGATTCGTACTTGTATGGAACTTCCTGCTGTGCGCTGGGATTCTGGAGTGGAGTTATTTGAATTGATTGAACAGCCCGGGAACGATATCTGGAAAAAACTGCAAGACACCATGAAGCGTGATCCGGAGCAGAAAACCGTGAGATTTTGCAGTAATGCACGAAAGATAAATTGTGATCTGATTGATGGTCCGGGGCGCGCATTCCAATTAATTCTGCCAATAGAATCGAATTCCGGAAAATCACTGTTCCTGTATTATGATCAAAGAAAACCCGAAAAACTGCTCAACGACACAGTGCCTTTGAAAAGAGGAGTTGAAACAGTGCTTAGTTATTTCAATCTTGAAAACGACTGGTATCTTTTCAAAGAACAGTCCGGGAAAATCATGAAAGAATTCTCCAATCGTGATCCGGCTTCTCCGAATACTTGTTTGATTTACGTTCCGGATTACAAATTGGCTCCGTCAAAAGGGGAAATAGAATTGAAAATGAAGCTGAAAGATATTGATAAAGTAGGTTATTATCATGCTGATTTCGACTTGTTTGTTCCGCTTGAAAGAATCTCCGGAAACACCTATTCCGGGCACATGTATCAAAATGGTTTTGAGTTGTGTTACATCAAAAACGATCGTTACTACATCGAAAAAAACAAAGCGAAAAGCCTGAAGATCAAAACGAAAAACGGGCACTCGAAAGCAAAAATCAGACGTCTTTATTTGTTTAAAAAGAAGCAGTTGAAATGGAAACGCGTAAAACGCACAGAGCTGAAATAAATTGAAAAGAGTTTAAGTCCAAACGTTTACCTTTTTAATTGTTTATTTTTAGGTTATTTATAATCATACAAACATGAAACGTCCTCCCTTCAACACCTTTCCCGAATTACAAGACGAAAGAATCCTGCTTCGCGAAGCACATGAGGATGAAGTTTCATTGTTGTTCGAAATTTTAACCTACGACGGAAGACCCGCAGAAACATTGGAAGAAGGAAGAAATATCTTTTCCCGGATTCATCAGAATTACCTGGATGGAGACACGGTGAACTGGGTAATTGAACAAATCGAAACGAAAGAAATGGTTGGTTTTGTGGGCTATTACAGAGGATTCAAAGACGGAATCGGAGAATTGGGTTGTATTTTGAAAGCCGGATTCCGGGGAAAAGGATTCATGTCTCCTGCTTTGCGTCTTGCAGCGAAATTCGGAATCGAAGAAATGAAATTGAATCAGGTAATTGCATTCACCAAACCCGATAATGAAAAAGCGATTATTCTATTGAATCGAAATGGATTCCAGGTAGAGGAAGGACTTACCGAAGGTTATTTGAAGTTTGTTTACCGCGCAAACTAATTGAATCAGTCTTGCAAACGTTGCTGAAACAGAAATCATTACGCTTTTGTTAAAACGATATTTCGAAAAAAATAATTTTTGTAAACACAATTCTCTAAGAAATGACTACTTTTGCCGCGGGGTAAGTCTTTTACGACCAGCTCCCTCTAACTCCTCCAGGACGGGAACGTAGCAAAGGTAAGAGGTTGTAGCGGTGCGATAAGAGTAGCTTACCCCTCTTTTTTTGTCTTTTTTTTCGTTTCTTTCCATCTTTCCTTGTCTAAAATAAGAGTATGAATCGTTATCTGGCTGGAATTCTCATCGGATTTCCATTAGTTGTTCTGTCCCAAAAAAATGAAGCACTGACATTGAATCAAACAAAAAAGATTCAAATGGAGCAAGGACAGACAAAATCCTTTTCATTGAATCTGGAACGGGGAAAACCGTATGTCATTCATTTGGAACAAAAAGGAATTGATGTAGCACTTCACCTTAAAAACGAAGCCGGGGTTGAACTTATTTTCCGGGATAGTCCCAACGGCTTGTTTGGTCCGGAAAGAATTGAATTCACCCCGCAAAACTATGT
>NZ_JASLCN010000366.1 GCF_030151805.1 Fluviicola sp. | reverse complement strand
GGAACAGCAGATTTACGATATGATTGCACGTCGTTTCATTGCAGCGTTTTATCCGGAATGTAAAGTTTCGAATACAACCGTTCTCGGAAAAGTAGGTCAGATTGAATTCAAAGCAACCGGAAAACAGATTATTGAACCGGGATGGCGCGTTGTTTGGGAAGAAACGAAAGAAAGCGATTCCGAAGGAAAAAAGACTGTTGAAAAACCGGAACAAACCATGCCTCATTTTGAGGAAGGCGAGAGCGGTCCGCATCAACCGTTTATTCATCAGGGGAAAACAAGTCCGCCGAAACCGTATACTGAAGCAACTTTGCTGAGAGCGATGGAAACTGCCGGGAAAATGGTGGATGATGAGGAACTGCGTGACATGATGAAGGAAAACGGAATCGGCCGTCCGGCAACACGCGCGAATATTATCGAAACGCTGTTCAAGCGAAAATACATTGAGAAGAAACGCAAGAATCTCATTGCAACGACAACTGGTGTCGGATTGATTGATACGATTCAAAATGAATTATTGAAAAGCGCCGAATTGACCGGGCAATGGGAACGAAAATTGCGTTTGATCGAAAAAGGCGAGTATGATCTGGAACAGTTCAAGAGAGAATTGATGGTCATGGTTCGTGAACTAACCGATGAAGTCATCTTTTCCCAGGCTCCGATCAGAATTCAGCTGCATACCGATCAACCGGTAGCAGTCGTGAAAGAGAAAAAGGAACGCAAAAAGGTTGAGAAGCAGAATATCACCGATCTGGATTGTCCGAAATGCAAGAGCAATAAATTGATGACCGGAAAAACGGGGGTTGGCTGTAGTAATTTCAAAGTTTGCGGATTTATGATCCCGTTTGAAATTCTGGGTAAAAAGCTGACAGACAAACAAATGATCGATTTACTTTCCAAAGGAAAAACAACCAAAATGAAAGGATTACTGATTCCCGGATCGCACCAGGTGATCGAAGGCTCGATTGCTTTGGATGAAAGTTTTAATGTGACAGTTGTTTAAACGTGCATCAATCTCTGCATCAACAAATCTTTCCGTGATTTGGATACGGGAATCTGCGCTCCGTTTTCTAAAACCAATGTGTTGTATTCTTTCTGAAACTTTTTAATGTATTTCAGATTCAGTAAAAAGGAATGATGAACCCGCATGAACTTTGATTCGGGAAGCATTGTTTCGAAAACTTTCAGATTCTTGGAACTGGTGATGTGTTCCGTTGTGGTTTGGATCATGGTATATTTTCCATCTGCTTTGAGATAAATAATATCTTCTATCTTTAAGAAAATGATGGAATCCAAACCGGTGATGCCGATTAAATCGGAATGAACGCGCGGATCGTCGTTTTTCCCGCTGCCGGATTCATTTGATTCCGCCATTTGAAGATCAACATCCCGGATCCGTTGAATGCAATTACGTAAATCCGATGAATTGATCGGTTTTAATAAGTAATCGAAAGCTCCTTTCCGGATCGCTGAAATAGCGTGTTCGTCATAAGCTGTGATGAAAACGACTTTTGTTTCGAAGGGAATTTCATCTACGAGGTCAAAACTGGTGCCTGCCTGCAATTGAATATCTAAAAATGCAACGTCGATTGTCATTTCATCGAAAACCTGTTTTGCTTCTTCGGTGGTGGCAACGCTTGCTGCTATTTCGATGTCCGGATCGATTTTATTCAGCAAAGCTGCCAGACCTTCCCGGCTGATTCGAATATCGTCTAAGATGAGAGCTTTCACGTGTTTGAATGTTGAATTAGATTTCTATCATTTCTTCAGTAACCAACGGAATTTTGAAGATGACTGTGGTTCCGCTGTTTTCAGGTTTGTCAATGATCTCAAAGATAACGGAATATTGATATTTCGCCTTCAATAAATTGATCTTATCCAGAACCATATTCCAGCCATGTGAAATGTGATTTGCACGATACGTATTGATGCGTTTTGCTTCCTGTCGACCAATTCCATTGTCGTCAATTTGTAAAATAATCAGATCGTCGACCAATTTTCCCTCAATGATTAATTTTTTAGCCCCTTTTTTGTGTGTTAAACCATGTACAATGGCATTTTCTACGGTTGGCTGAATCAATAAGGTTGGAATTTTAAGATGAAGCAGGTTTTCAGGGATATGAACTTCTACTTCCAGGCTTTCTTCGAAACGGAAGCGTTCCACCGAAATGTAAGATTTCAGCAATTCGACTTCGTCCCGTAAAGTAATAAAGGAATTGTCGCTTTGCTGCAGGAATTTGCGGAGCAGGATCGAGAAATCACTTAATGCGTATTCAGCTTCTTCCTGTTTTCCCATTACAATCAGGTATTGAATATTATTCAGACAATTGAAGATAAAGTGCGGGTTCATTTTAGCCTGAATTGCTTTCAACTTCAACTCAAACATGGTGTTTTTGTGCTCGCTGTCTTTGAGTTCCTGGTCTTTTGATACCTGAATGCGCTTGTAAGTGAGCAGGAATATCAGAAGGAATACCAATCCGAAGGCCATTAATCTGAACCAAAGGGTTTCGTAAATGTGTTTTTGAATTTTAAATTCATAGACCACTTCATTGGGATTGTTGTCATTAAAACCATCAATTCCACGCATGTAAACTTTGTATTCGCCGGGAGGAAGCATTTTGAAACTGATTGCTCCGTGTCTTGTAGGAGTGCTCCATTCTTCTTTGATATCCGGGCCAACCAGCTTGTACTGGTAGTGAAGATTGTAAAATTGAGTAAAATTCGGACAGTAGAATTGAATGTTGATCGTATGTGTATTTCGTGGGAAAATGTGATCACTTAATTTTTGAACTTCGTCATTGACAACTACTTCCTTGAGAAACGGTTTCAACTCCCTGTATTTCGGGATTTCAAAAAAACTGGTTAAAACGCCCTGGATTGTTGGAAAGTAGAAATGCTTTTGATCTTTGGTGTAATAGTTGTTTTGGAATCCGCCGTTGAATTCCGTATTCAGAATCCCATCATCCTGACCTAATCTGAAAGGAATGAGAAAGTTGATTTTTTGTGTAATGAAATCTTCGATCTTTTGCTCGTTGATCACATAAAGACCATGATTTGAGGAAATGTATAGATTGCCTTTTTTATCCGGAGCCAAGGTAAAAATATCATCATCCAGAAGGCAGTTCTTCATTCTGTTAAGTGGAAGCAATCGTTTGAAATCCCAGTAATATAATCCGCCGCCGTAAGTTCCAATAAGAATTGAGCCGTCTTTTTTTTCATGAAAACAGCGTACTTCTTTTCCGTTCAATCCGTTCCGGATGCTGAATTGCCGGATGAGTTTCAGGTCTTCTGAAAAAATATAGAATCCGTTTTCTCCTCCAATCAGTATGTTTCCGTTTTTCATTTGGTAAAAACAGATGATCAAACCCGTTTTTAGGGATTTGAAAAAAGGACGAATGTCATTTGTTGTTTCCCCGAATGCAATCCCATCTTCTGTTCCAATCCAGATTCGTCGTTTTCTGTCCTGGAAGATGGCATGCA
>NZ_JASLCN010000133.1 GCF_030151805.1 Fluviicola sp. | reverse complement strand
CCGGAATATCCAGGTTGTGTGTAACGACAATTCCTTCAAAAATGGTTTTTTCATCGCTTTGATAACCGGCTTCGATGCGAATGGTATTTCCCGGAGCAAAAGTATCGTCATCACTTTCCGGAATTTCTTTTCGAGGCATATCTCCGGCTTCGAAAATGAGCATAGCACGACCTATCCGGTTCACTTCCTTGCGGATCCAGATAGAAACCACTTCAAAGGAATCGTTGATTTTGTTTCCTTCGCTGTAAATGGTATAGGTTACAAGACCTTCGCTGTTTTTTTCCGGTGATACACTCATTTTGCTGCTAGTGGGGGGAATGAAATTTTGGTTCCGGGCTCAATTTTCCGGAATTCACTTAAGTTATTATACGCTGCTATTTCGTGACAGAAAGAAGCGTCACCGTAGATTTCGTCGCAATAACGGGCAATGCTGTCGCCGGCCCGGAATGTAATGATCCGGGACAGATCCGGTGAATTCATCTGTGCGGTGTCTTTGTCGAAGTAGCCGTTAAAAGAGAACGTTACTTTTACGCGTAGCGGAGTTCCGTTCGGGGCAAAGAGGCTGTAATCGTAATTGATCGTTTCCACTCTTCCGCGGAAGATGAAGGTTCCCCAGATTACTTTGACATAACTGGGTTCGTGACTTTCCGAGTTGATCCGATAAACCGCTTTCTCCAATTGGTTGATACGGTCTTTGATCTTTCCCGTTTTACTCGGAATAATCCCGGTATCATCCATCAGGATTTCGAAAGAAAGTGAGTCGAGCGCCTGGGAACTGAATTTTCGCAGGTTGGCAACTCCTTTTGCTTCACCATTTTGCTGATAATTCAGGGTTTTCCCCAATTTCATGGACGTAGGATTCACCTGCGTAGTGAAATCCCCGCTTTTCTTTGATTCGGAATAACTTTGGGTTTCGTAACCCAGAATTTTCAACTTGACCAATTCTCCCATCAGCGATCTCCTTTCTTGATGCGTTGTTTCCGCAACGTTTCATGTACTTCTCTCAGGATGTCTTTTTTCAGTTTGGCAACTTTTAAATCCAACTCTCCGTTTGAGCCTGTTTTTCGCTCAATAGTTGTCCGGATACTGATTTCCTTGATGATGATTGACATATACGTAGTCGTTAAGAACGTTTTAATGTGGTGTAAGCAAACTCAATGGTTTCGATCAGAATGCTGTTGGCCTGGGAATCCAAACCACCCACTTCCCATTTCACCGGATAGGCCTGTGTGCAAGTCCAGGTGTAAATCGGAGTTCCGTCTTGTCCCAACAGATTCACAATGATATCCCGCGGAACGATGGGTTGGGAAAAATCTCCTTCGAGAATCTTCTTGATCCAAACCACATCGTTTCTGTTGATCGGATTCAATGCCCTTTTCATGTTCAGATTACCATGCTTGATTTGCTTCGGAAGGAGGTATGTAAAATCGTTCACACCTCCTTCTTTCACAGGTTCTGTTTCAATTTCAGCGGACAATCCGGTTACTTCTTTGAACGCGAATTCTTCATTCCCGATTTTTACCTGGAAATAAAACGCTACCGGAAGTTCCCATTTTTGCTTACTCATGTTTCAACTCATTAACTGTTTGCAATAACCAATCCTTCGTGAGCGATCTCGATCGTTTCAACTGCTACTTCATTTCCGTCAGATTTCATATCCGTTCCGGTAATTTTAGTAGGCCAGGCATTATTCAATGTCCACACCATGGTTGGTTTTCCGGCTTCGTCCAATAAACTGATTACCACAGTCTGACGCTCGATGGTATTCATCTTGATCTTGTTGAACCAGTCCCAGAAACCGTTGTCTTTCACAAACACTCCTTTTTTCAGGGTAACGTTTCCGGTTTTCTTGATTCCGGGCATTTTGATTGTTGAGAATTCTTTGCTGTTCCCATGTCTGTACTCAACGATCTGAGCTTCAATGTCCAATCCGGATACTTCCTGGAAAGGGACTTCTTTATCACCTAATTTTACCTGAAAATAAAACTTCGGTAGAGGCCATACATTGTCTTGTTTTTCTCCTGCCATGATTTCTTAATTTTTTATTTAATTGAAAATGTAAAATGTAGAATTGAAAAGTGAGAGTCAAGACAAATCGTAAGAACACTGATTTTATACTTTTCAATTTTCAATTCTCACTTTTGAATTTGTTTTAGCTTTTTTGCATTTGTTGCTGGAATGTGATTTCAATGAATTCCGCAGGTCTTGAAATAGCCACCAAAATGGTGATACGCATGATTCCTTCAAGAATGTCTTCCGGTGTCATGGTGTCTCCCAATCCGATATGCACGCTGAATGCATCTTCCGGAGAAGCACCTGCCAAACCACCTCGTTTCCAGATTCCGTTCAGGAAGTTGGTGATCATACTTTTTACGCTCACCCAGGTGTTTGCCACGTTCGGTTCGAAAACATATGCTTTTGCAGCATTCTTGATCGACTCTTCCAACATGATCATGGTTCTGCGTACGTTGATATATCTCCAGTCCAGTGAGTTTCCGTCCAATGTGCGTGCTCCCCAAACTTTCACTCCTTCACCAACGAAGTAGCGGATGGCATTCACTGCTTTACCATTCATCGGAACGTTCAAATCTTCCTGATCCTTGAATGAAATACTAACAGTCGGACTGATTACGTTTGCAACTCCAATATTTGCGGGTGCTTTCCAAACTTCTTTCGTAGCATCTACCAGGGTGTAAATTCCAGCCATAGCAGTAGAAGGTGGCAACATGTTTACAATCAGGATCATTTCACGCATCAATTCACTGTATGCGGAAGAGTGGCGCGCCAACACTTTATGCGTGGTTTCGATTTCCAGAGTATTCAGATCTTCGGGTTTCTTGATCACACTGGCAATGAAATCCGTCAATTTAGCATCTTTATCATTTTCCGTAAGAATGGCAGCGACTGCTGTCGGGTCTTCAAAATTCAAGAAAGTGATATCTGTATCAGGAACGATGGAAGTGTTTAACCATGGATAATATACGGCTCCATAGTCTAAGAACTCAGTAAGAATTTTTTCACGGAAGTTGTTGACATTGGTGTTATCATCTTTGAACCCGTCAAAAACATCAAAAATGGCTACACGGTTTGCCATGTCTCCGCCACAATGTCTTAATGCTGCTACCTGAACATTCGAACACGAGTCAACAGTATCCAGATAAACAGCTTCCGGTACCAAAACCATGGTAGGCTCTTCTTCTTTCAAAAGCTTAGTGATTCCGTCGGTCAATTTTTCTTCTGATAAATCAGCTGTATAGCCTTCATCTACCGAAACAATGTAACATGTACCACCACCGTTTGCGAAGAAAAAGCGCATTTGGTAGTAGAAGTTATACTTGTCATTTCGTTGAACGGTATACTTCTTCCCGTTGATTTCGAGAGTAGATATTCCCAGTTTCGGGTCATCTCCTTCGTCACCTTTGGCTTCAGCAACTGCGTATTTCGGAACGGGAGGACCGCCGAAGTATTGAACAAATTCAGCCATCGAACTGATTTTCCAAGGCTTGTTCAACAAGGATTTGTTTCCGTCTTTTGCAAACTTGGTGTATCCGATAAATGCGGGTACGGCAGTAGCAGCTTCGACAACGGAATTCGGGAAGGCGTTCTTTTCAACGACGTATACCCCTGGTGTTTTCATTGTACTCATATTTGGATTTATTGTATTGATTTATAAATAGATGTAACTTGTTATGAAGTCTTTCGGACTAAATGGCGAAAGCGATTGAATCAAGGGGAAATCGGGGAGGCGACTCAAAAGATTGTCTCCGCTTTTTCGCAGTTCCCACAGGTGAAACTGATAAGCGCTTTTCTCTTTGAGAGGAAGTGCCTCGGCTGAGAGAAAGCGAAATATTTTCTGATTGGTCCCCGGAATGGTGGATTCTTCCCGGTCGTTGAACAGCACTTTTCCACGCTGTTCTCTTACTTCAAGAGGTTCCATTTGGTATAATTGCGATGGAAAAACCAGAAATTCAATCTGTTTTTCAGGAATGCCCAATTGGATATTGATTGTTTCCGTACTGGCGTTATTCAAACGGTTTTCCGTGATCGGAACATCAATTTTTTTCCAGATTCCTTCTTTTTGATAATCGACCATGAAACAATCTGCTGCATCGGATGAAACCTGGTTTGTGTAATAATAGAAATCCGGGTGTTTGGCTTTCAGCTGGAAGGACAGTTTGTCTTCCGGATCCAGATTTACTTCGTTTTCAGCAATAAGGACCCACGAACACGTGGTCTGCTGTTTGAAAAGAATTCCTGCTTTTTGAAGTAAATAACTTGTAACCCGGTCGGGTTCGAGAATCACACCGCACTGCTCTGTGTCAAAATAGTCGTGAGCAATTACGAACTTTAACCAAATGCGATATGAATTCTGACTGGTCATTTGAGTCCTGTGTTTTGTTCCGGTTTAGTAATGAGATGAGACAGGTCGATGATTTCACCTGCATCAACTTCGAGCAGGCGGATTTTACAAACCACCGACGGATAATAATTTTCCCCGCAGATACTCCACAGGTTTGACAGTTCGTGCATGCTTAGATTCATCACTTCCAGTGAAAAGGAAAGACCTTCGTTGGAAGAGCGGATCATGTTGTTTTTCTGAATGAAGGCTACTACCGCCGAAAACAGCCGAAGAGATTCTTCGTATTGCTTTTCCTGGAAAATCACGGAGATCAGAATGTTCAGACTGACCTGCCACGAAGGAGCACTTTGAGCCGAAGCTGTTTCAGAAATAACCTTTCGCTGAAAACTGATTCCACCGGCCGTTTCGCGTTCCAATCCCACAACGGTAATTCCCACGCGGTTCGGAAAATTTTTAGCCGAGTCTTTGATCGGTGAAATGAATACAATATCTTCCGTTAACCTGAATTGGAGTTTCAGATAATCGTTCAGTTGTCCGGAGAGAAGTTGTATCGCTTTAAAAATCATGTTTCAGTGAAATGGTAACAATAAATATCAGCCTACAAGGATAAGTTTGAATTGCGAAGTTTTATTTCGCCATGTATCTTTTCTTGATTTTGAAAAGAACATCCCCCAGAATCATTCTCTGATCCGGTTTCAGATGTCGGGAAGCAATACTGCAGACATTTTCGAGTAAATGAACTTCACTCAGCTTCAATTGCTGGTATCCGAATTGGTAATCCGAATCTCTGTAGTAGTAAGCTTTTCGTTTGTTGCAGTATTCAATAGGAGCAAAAAGCCCGAGAAAGCTATCGTTCTTCATGGAACTTAAATCCAGTTGAATAGTACGCTGGGAAACCTCATATCCGAGATCTCTTTTGCAGGTTTCTTTAATGGTGGAGGTTTTTACATAGGTATTTTTCTTCAGCAGCTCATCGATAACGGCATATCGCGCAAGAGCAAATTTGTTTTGAGGCATGTTGTTTGAATAGTGAAACGATTCATAATTGTCTTACTAAATCGAATTCGCGCAATCATTGCATCTGGAAAAATGAAAGATCTTCCGGTGAAGTCCTTGTGGATGAGCGAATATCGAAGTGTTGTAACAATCATTGGCGTCGCAGTGAATACTTAGTGCGACCTAAATTAGTGGAAACAAGGTGTTCAAAGTCTGAAGGACAGTGAAATAGCGAAAAATCAGGGGGAAAACAGGGGGAAGGATTTCAGTGGGTTTGAGACCGGATTTAGTCGAATAAACTCCCGGTTGTTTCGATCAGATTCGGTGATTTGAGCCGGAGTCCACACGTTTTGTTGAGCTGTTTGATGAGGTAATCGGTCAGCTGCGGCGTATACAATTCATCCGGCTGATGCATGTAGAAATGAATGGCTTTCAAATCTTTCTTCAGCCATTGGTGAATCCGTTCCACCCATTCGTCGATGCGAAGGTAATCGGTCGGATGAAGTCCGTTTCCGACAAAACGGATAAACGTAACGGGAGAGGTCACTTCCATGTGCGCGCAATCTCTTCTTCCGGAAACATCCGTGATCACCGCTCCGATAGACAATTCGTGGAGCAGGGTGAATAATTCCGATCGGTGCGGTTCCTGAAACCAATCATGATGGCGGATTTCTAAGGTAATATCCAGATCCCGCGGAAGACTTTTCAGGTAAGTGAAAAGCGCGTGTTTTTTTGCCGGACCGTAACGCTCGCTCAATTGCAGGAACATCGGTCCCAAATGCTTTCCGAAATGAATGATGGAGTTGAAAAAACGATCCGTGTCCAAAGCTGCTTTCTGACTGGAAAGGTCGCTGTAATGACTAATGGATTGTGGAAATTTCGGGCAGAATTGAAAATCTGTTCCGGCCGCTTTTTCTGCCCACTTCTGAATTGTTGCGGGAGGATATACCTGGTAATGTGTCGTATTGAGTTCAATTCCGTTAAAATTCCGGATGTAATGCTCCAGGAAGTCGCTTTCTTTTGTTTTGGCCGGATAGATCAAACCAACCCATTCTTTTCGGCCCCATTTTGCGCCGCCCAGGAAGAGCTTCGGTTGTTCAACGGCAGGTTTTAGAGCCTGGGTGAACACGCCGTCTTCCGGCAGGTGAAAATGTACGTTGTCCAATAAACTGCGATCTATTTTTCCGAATTCCATGAGCTAAAATTAAATCAAAAAGGTTTACTTTACATCCCGCTTAAACCAGATCCATGAAAAATTTCCCGATCGTTTGTGTAGTTCTTTTCTTGACTGCTTCTTGTTCCTCCGGGAAGAAATTCAATAAGACTGACTGGAATCACCGGATGTCTGAAGGTTATTATGATAAAAGAGAAGCCATGCTGGAAGATCTTTTGATGAATCATCCTTTGAAAGGAAAAAATATCAGACAATTGAGACAGTTATTCGGATCGGATGATCTGGAGGTTTTCAAATACGATCATCAATGGATGATTCAAATGAATATCATTACGGATTATGGATGGGATATTGATCCGGTATACACCAAAGATTTGTTTGTGTACCTGGATAAAGATTCTGTAGTAACATCCCTGAAAGTGAAAGAATGGCACAAGAAATAGATTGATTACCAGGCGGTTTTTGAACAGGCTGAATATCAAATTTGCAGGTGGAATAAGAGAATGCTATGTGAACAGATGATTAAGTTTTAAAACTGTTCAAAAGTTCTTTGGCAAGTCAAAAATAAAAAGTCGTAACTTTCGGCTGTATTATAAAACAGCAGATTGAAGTTTGCCTATAATTAGTTGAAAATAAAAATGTTGTGTTATGGCTATACCTGTTAGACTTGTCAAAGATTTGATTGAATTTTCTGACATTATTCCGGACCTGCAAGGTATCGGATTGAAAGTGTTTTCCTACGGTAAAATCAAAAATATTTATTGGTTGGGGAAAGATATTATCAAGAGCGTAGAGATCGTTCAATACAGAAACTTAGAGGATTATTTCAGTGAAGGTACCGGAGATCCGGTTTTCCGGTTATTCGGTCGGACAAATTTACCGGCTGAAATCGAATTCTTCATTAACCAGGAAGCGGAATATCCCTCTTTGTTTGTGAAATAAGGGAATTGATCATTTAAAATTGGCAATGTAAAATTGAAAAACTTTTCAATTCTGAATTTTCATTCTCCATTCATTTCACCCAGTCCCTGATCATTTTCACTGTTTTTCTGTCCAGTCCTGTAACTGAAACGTCTGCGTTTTCCCAGTAAAATTTTTCAATGCCGTAAAGCAAACCAATTTCATCCAGGTTTGCATGCAGATTGAAGAGGTCGATTTTCAGGAATCCCAAGCCTTTTCCCATCAAAACACCATGTCGTTGGTTTCCTTTGGCAGCGCCTTTCGGACCTTTGACATTCAATTGAATGCAATCAGTCCATGCGTTGGAAACTTCGATCGAAACAAACCAGCCGTATTTTGGTTTTTTCTCTGTCGGATCACTGCTCAATTGAATTTTGAAACTCCATTTCTGACCAATTTCCGTTTCAATTCCGATTGCTTTTATGACCTCATCGGCTAAACTTCCGACCTGGTTTGCAGCCAATTTGTTATGGGCCAGTTGATAGGCTTTTTCTGTGTTGGATAAGGTTTTGTTTGGTCCGAGAGCAAGCAGGAAGATGTTTAATTCGGCTAGTTTATTGTCGTTCCCCATTTGAAATTGAAACACTTTTTCAGCCAATGGATGATTGACTTTTCCGAGTGCATAAACAAAGGAATTGAAAGCACGGATATCCCTGGATTGTTTCGGAACGGTAAGCAGCGTTTGAGCGACATATTCACCAACGATCGGTGTAATGAATTTATCTGAAACCTTGAAATTCTCTGCTTGATCAACCGGGAAAAGAAGCGTGCTCAGATAGTTCAAAAATAACGCTGTTTCCCGGTATTCCTCATAGATTTTCGGTTCGCTGAAATCCTGGTTCAGCGCAAAATCCAGGCATTGATTCATCATGCGGCTTGGAAAAGATTCATTCAGGTAAACAACCCGCATCACTTCGCGCAATACATGCATGTATTCAACCGGAAAACTACTGGCGAAACGAAACAATTGCAGTGATCCCATTCGTTTCAGTGCATCAAACAATTTCTTTTCATTCACGCCTGCAGGAAGCTTGCGCATCAGTTCAATGGTTGCTTTCTCTTCCCCCGAACCGATTGTATTTGTCGGTGAATTCAGGAATTTATCCAGTGTTTCATCTGCAGCAAGTGCCTTCGCTGATTTTTTCAAATCACTCATAGTATGGATCAATTGGTGGTTTAAAAATAGGGAATATTTTTGTCCGGAATTAAGGATTGTATTTCATCATTTTAGCGGAAGACTGATCCGGATCGTTGTTCCTTTGCCAAGTTCGGAGTGAAGGACATATACCTTGCCTTTGTGATATTCTTTTACGATGCGTTTCACCAGGGATAATCCCAATCCCCAACCTCTTTTTTTCGTGGTGTAGCCCGGTTCGAAAATGGATTTGAATTGCTTTGGCAATAAACCTTTTCCTGTATCCGAAATTTCAATATGCACCCGTTCCGGAACGGTTTTAATGACCACATCGAGTTTTCCTTTTGATTCCATCGCGTCAACTGCATTCCGGATAATGTTCTCCATAACCCATTCCATTAGTTGTTTGTTATGACTCACCAGAATTGGCTCTTCTTCGTAATGAGTGGTCATTTCCACTTTTTGGGAAATGCGTGGTCGCAAATAATCCATCACTCCCTGAACAGTCGTCCGAATGTCGGTTTGAGTCAGATGAGTTTCGGAACCGATCTTCGAGAAACGCTGCGAAACAGTATCCAGGCGTTCCACATCTTTCTGCATTTCGGAAATGATCTCCGGATTGACATCCTGCGTTTCCAGTAATTGAATCCAGGCCATCAGGGAAGAAAGCGGTGTTCCCATTTGATGCGCGGTTTCCTTTGCCATTCCCGCCCAAACCTGGTTTTGCTCCGCTTTCCGGAAGGTGCTGAAGAGCAGGTAACCGATAAAAATAAACACACCGATGATTAAAAACTGGATATAAGGAAAGAACTGGAGTTGTTTCAACTCGTCTGAATTATCATAATACAACCAGTTTTGTTGATCAGGGCCAAATGAAATGACAATGGGATCATTTATTTTTTCCAATGAACCCAGTGTTTTTTTCAGGTTCTCCGGATTGGTTTTTTCCTTTGGAAGATTACTCGATATCAACGAATCTTTTTCCTTATCCATGAGTACCACGGGAATGAGTTTGGAATCCTTGATCAGTTCATTGTTGAATGCGGAAATGAGTGAATCCCGTTCTCTCTCCAGCTGGATGGTGCGTTTGGTATCGGTGTAAAAAGAAGTCATGGTTAAACCTTTCACTACTTCAATCCGGAAAGGTTTGTGATTTTTCTCCCAAACAGTGGTCAAAATCAGCAAGCTGTCTTCGTATTTTTTGACCAATGCTTTTTTCGTCAACGCAGGGTACATTTTCCGCAGATCGCTGGTGTCGAAATCAATATTTGTGTAACCGGAAATCTGGTTGTCACCATCCACCAAAATAACCGGAATGTCTTTGTTTTCGCTGATAATGGTAAGCGGGAAGTGGTAATCCGGAAAGCTGTTTCCCGTAACCGGCTTGGAAATTTCCTTTGTTGCTTCGAGGTATAATTTGATCTTCCTGCGTTCATGCCCGCGAAGCTGCTGGAAAGCGCGATTGGTAAATTCGACCAGTTCGGCCTTTTTCTTGATTGCTTCGGCCCATTGCTTGGCGCGCAAACGCTCGCGGTCAGATACTTTCTGAACCGTAGAATTAGATACCCAAAGCGAAATGGCAACTGTGATGAGTGCAATTACCAGCAGGACAATCTTCCATGTTTGTTTGTTGGAGTATAAATTCATGTGTTACGAATGTAAGTAAAAACGTTGTTTTGGTGGTGAAATTGTGTGGAGAATTAATTCGCTGTTCTAAGTTCGCGATATTGCGAACAGCCCTTTGTTTTATAGGATGAAATGAACGAAAAATACCCGTATTCGATTTTTAAGATAATTTTGAACCATGTTACATCATTTAACGAAAAGAGAAAAGCTTGTGCTGCTTCTAATCGGGATCCTGTTGCTGATTTCTTGTATTGTGCCGGCTGTGAATGTCCAGGATTTTGCAAGAATGGCTGAAGAAGAGCGTTGGATTGATGAAATTGTTCCTGGGTATGAGGATCCGTATGTGGTTATGACGATCGTTTATGCATTGATATTGTTATTGCCATGTTTGTTTAGCCCGAAGAAATGGTCTTTGGAGGTTTTGAGAGTGTTTTTAATTCTGCTGATTCTGTTCATCCCGTTCAGCTTCCTGGGTGCCATTGCTTTTATGATTCCTATCGGAATGGAACCGCTTTTAGGAAGATATTTGGTCATATTTGGTTTTTTGATAACCATTACATTTTGTATCCGGTTTTATTTTCGGGGAAGGAAGATGATTCGGAAGTGATAACTTTATAAACTAAAATAAATATAAAATGACCTGGAAACGCATCTTGAGTTTGCTTCTATACCTGATGATTTCTAATTTCTCGGAAGCGACGTTGGTTTCATCCTATGAACCATTTGCACGAATGAATGCCGCGAAAACCCATTATTTTGTCAGTATTCCGGAAAATCCGAATTCTGATAAGGGATATACAGCTGTTTTTGATGCGAAAACGAAAGCGTTGAAATTTAAGATAGATGTGTTTTTTAAAGAACGGCTGGTTGTTCTTACAAATGATGGAAAGCAGCTCATTCAACTGAATATCGGCATTGACCGGTCTGTAGAAAACTGTTCTGTTACAATCTATACCGATCAGAAGGAAACAAAAACGCTTCGGATCTTTGAGAAAAAGAGCAAATGGGTAGAAGATATTTATTCCGTTTCGCACCTGTCCGATATATGGGAAGAGAATAATAAAGTGCTGCTTTATACCAGTGATTCGATTTACGAAATAGATCAAAGCAGTTTTCTGGTATCAGCTCAAAAGAATACTCTTTCTGAAACGGGGAAGCCTTATGAACGATACTCTAAAGGAAATTTAAAAAATGATTCGTTTTTCGATGTTTCCGCATTGAAACCCGGAAAACTTCCCGTAGTTCAACAATTGGCAAAAGATTTGAATGTCAAACTGGTTGGCAATAAGGAGAGTGCGGGAAAAGCCGTGTTTTTTACATTGACATTGAATGCAGATGGGACATTTGGGTTTATGGATATTCAGGCAGCCGAAATTTTAAACCTTTCCAAAGGAAAATGGGTCCCGGATGAAGTGTTAAAAGAGCAAATTATTCAAAAACTGAAAAAATATACTTATTTGAAATCCTCCGTTCCTGAAGGTTTACCCTATTGGGTTTTTAGCGGAAAAATGTATTTGTTGAAGTAATTCGAAGGATTACTTCTATATATTGCTTTATCCTTCGCGTGACGCTTGTTGTGCAAGCTACGCTCAGTCTTCGACAGCTTTTGCTTTTGTCCTTCGCATGACGCTTGTTGTGCAAGGGACGCTCGGTCTTCGACAGCTTTCGCTTTTGTCCTTCGCATGACGCTTGTTGTGCAAGCTACGCTCAGTCTTCGACAGCTTTCGCTTTTGTCCTTCGCGTGACGCTTGTTGTGCAAGCTACGCTCAGTCTTCGACAGCTTTCGCTTTTGTCCTTCGCGTTACGCTTGTTGTGCAAGCTACGCTCAGTCTTCGACAGCTTTCGCTTTATCCTTCGCGTGACGCTTGTTGTGCAAGCTACGCTCAGTCTTCGACAGCTTTCGCTTTATCCTTCGCG
>NZ_JASLCN010000120.1 GCF_030151805.1 Fluviicola sp. | reverse complement strand
CACGCACTCTACGTAATCCGAAGTCATGTGCTTCTTTAGATGCACATGACTTCGGATTACGTAGAGTGCGTGTATTTGTGAAAGGACCGGGAGCTGGTCGTGAATCAGCAATCCGTGCAATTCACAATCATGGTATCGAAGTTGTCGAGATCATTGATGTAACTCCACTTCCTCACAACGGTTGTCGTCCTCCAAAAAGACGTCGCGTTTAATATTCAGTATTTTTAATCAAAAGGGGACCATGATTATCGAAGGAAAGCCTTAATTCATAATCCCCCTTTTATATTTTATAGTATGGCAAGATATACAGGTCCAAAATCGAAAATTGCACGTCGTTTCCGCGACCCGATTTTCGGTCCAGATAAAGCGCTGGACAAAAGAAGCTACGGTCCGGGACAACATGGTCCTTCGAAGCGTAGAGGAGGAAAACAATCAGAATACGCAATCCAGTTAGGTGAGAAGCAAAAAGCGAAGTACACTTACGGAATTTTAGAGCGTCAATTCTCGAACTTGTTTAAAAAAGCATCCCGCATGAAAGGTATTACAGGTGAGAACTTGTTGCAATTGTGCGAAATGCGTTTAGATAACACAGTATACCGTTTAGGAATTGCTCCTTCTCGTCGTTCTGCTCGTCAGTTGGTAACTCACAAACACATTGTTGTTAACGGTGAAGTGGTAAACATTCCATCTTACACGTTGAAAGTAGGTGATGTAGTTAGTGTACGTGAAAAATCAAAATCTTTGGAGGCAATTACGTCTTCATTGACAGCATCAAACAAACGTTACGATTGGTTGGATTGGGATGCTTCTCTTAAAACTGGTAAGTTTTTGAGTGTTCCTTCCCGCGATATGATTCCTGAGAACATCAAGGAACAATTGATCGTCGAATTATACTCTAAGTAATTAGCATCAAGAGATGGAGCCTGCATAGGCTCCATTTTACGATTATTTATCAATTTGGTTTGTGGCCAAAGGGTTTATGAGACTTTCTTCGCTCTTTTAAACCGCGCAACTGCAAAACAATTAAAAAGAAGAAAAACAAATGGCAATTTTAGATTTTCAAAAACCTGACAAGGTAATTATGATCCAGTCGGACGAGCGTAAAGGACAATTTGAGTTCCGCCCGCTTGAGCCAGGATACGGGATCACTGTAGGAAACGCATTGCGTCGTATCTTACTTTCTTCATTGGAAGGTTATGCTATTTCTTCAGTGCGTATCGAAGGTGTAGACCACGAATTCGCAACGTTGAAAGGTGTGGTTGAAGACGTTACTGAAATCGTTTTGAACTTGAAACAAGTTCGTTTCAAGCAGCAAATCGAAGGAACAGATAATGAAACAGTCGTTGTTTCTATTTCTGGTCAGGATAAGTTGACTGCAGGTGATTTGGGTAAATTCACATCTGGATTCCAGGTGTTGAACCCGGATTTGGTGATTTGTAACATGGAAAGCTCTGTTAAATTGGAGATGGAATTGACAATCATCAAAGGACGTGGTTACCTTCCTGCTGAAGAAAACAAAACTGGAAACTCTCCGTTTGGAACGATCTTTATCGATTCCATCTTTACACCGGTTGTAAACGTAAAATATACGATTGAAAACTACCGCGTAGAGCAAAAAACGGATTACGAGAAATTGGTTTTGGAATTGACTACTGACGGATCTATTCATCCGAAAGATGCCTTGAAAGAAGCAGCAAAAATCTTGATTCATCACTTTATGTTGTTCTCCGATGAGCGCATCACTTTAGATAGTGAGGTGAAATCTGAGACTGAAGAGTTTGATGAAACATCTTTGCACATGCGTCAATTGTTGAAAACAAAATTGGTAGATATGGACCTTTCGGTTCGTGCTCTGAATTGTTTGAAAGCAGCGGATGTAGAAACATTAGGAGACTTGGTTTCTTACAACAAAAATGACTTATTGAAGTTCCGTAACTTCGGTAAAAAATCATTGACTGAGTTGGAAGATTTAGTTGATTCCAAAGGATTGAACTTCGGAATGAACGTAGCTAAGTACAAATTAGACAAAGACTAGTATCGCAAATAGTTTTTAATAATGTCGTAATAGGTGGTTGGGATAAAGCGATATAAGTTCCAACTAACCGTTACTTACGAAATTTAATATCATGAGACACGGTAAAAAAGTAAATCATCTTGGAAGAAAGTCTGCACACAGACAGGCAATGCTATCCAATATGGCTTGTTCGTTAATCGAGCACAAAAGAATTTCAACTACAATTGCTAAAGCAAAAGCTTTGCGTGTATATGTTGAACCGATTTTAACAAAATCAAAAGACGACACAACTCACAATCGTCGTACTACATTCTCTTACCTGAAAAGCAAAGAGGCTGTAACTGAATTATTCAGAACAGTTGCTCCTAAAATTGCTGATCGTCCGGGAGGTTACACACGTATTATCCGCACAGGTTACCGTTTAGGTGATAATGCTGAAATGTGTTTGATCGAATTGGTAGACTTCAACGAAGTATACACTTCTGGAGATGCGAAGAAAACAACAACTCGTCGTTCTCGTCGTGGTGGTGCTACAACAACTGCAAAGAAAACGGAAGCTGTTGAGGCAGTAGAAGAAGCAGTGGTAGTTGAAGAGGCTCCGTTAGTTGAAGCAACTGAAGAAACACCTTCTGAAGAAGCAGGTTCAACTGAAGAAGAAAAAAAGGATGAAGAATAAGAGAAAGCATTGCTTTCGATTTGGTGGGACAAGCGTTAACGCGGTCAAAAAACCAATTCTTAGATCTTAGATCATTATAAAAAGGGTATCCATTTATTAACGGATGCCCTTTTTTTATAAACGATATTTTTGAAGTTGAAATAGAAATCCTAATTTTGCAAAAACATTTTAGTATATGGAAGAACGCAAGCCTGCGCTCCTGGTCCTGGAGGATGGAACAGTTTTTTATGGCAAAGCAACCGGGAAGATAGGTACAACAACCGGAGAAATTGCCTTTAACACCGGAATGACCGGTTATCAAGAGGTGTTCACAGATCCTTCCTATTACGGACAAATACTAGTCATGACGACATCCCACATCGGGAACTATGGTGTGAATCCGGAAGAAGTTGAATCGGAATCGGTGAAAATTGCCGGTTTGGTTACCAAAAAATTCGCAAACAACTTTTCAAGAACTTCTGCTACATCCGGTTTACAGGATTACCTGGTAGAAAACGAAAAAGTTGGAATCACAGATATCGATACAAGAGCCCTGGTTCGTCATATCCGCCACAAAGGTGCGATGAATGCGATTGTTTCATCTGAAATACTGGATGAGAAAGAATTGTTGAAACAAGTAAAAGAAGTTCCGTCGATGGATGGTTTGGAACTATCCTCCAAAGTTGCAACAACTGTTGCTTACGAAGTAGGAGATTCAAACTCAGAGTTCCGGGTAGCATTGCTTGATTTCGGAGTGAAGAAAAACATTATCCGTTGTTTGGTTGAACGCGGATGTTTTGTGAAAGTCTTCCCGATGAATACCAGCGTTGAAGAATTGAAAGCATTTAATCCGGACGGATATTTATTGTCGAACGGTCCCGGAGATCCATCTGCAATGCCAAATGAAATCGCTTTGGTGAAGGAATTGGTAGAATGGGGAACACCGGTATTCGGAATCTGCCTGGGACATCAGATCCTGGGATTGAGTCAGGGATTGAAAACGGAGAAAATGTTTAACGGTCACCGTGGAATCAATCATCCGGTTATGAACTTACTGACAGGAAAAGGAGAAATCACTTCTCAGAATCACGGATTCGTAATTGCGAAAGACAGCATTCAATCCAACCCGAGAATCAAAGTGACTCACGAACATTTGAATGATCAGACAATCGCTGGAATCATGTTTACGGACAAACCGGTATTCTCCGTGCAGTATCACCCGGAAGCATCGGCAGGTCCACATGATTCACGCTATTTATTCGACCAGTTTATTCATAATATGAAACAAACGAAGTAATACTTCGACAGGGACAAACATGAGTGCGGACCAAATGACCAGTAACTAATTATTTCAACAAATAAAAACATGACTTATATCGCACGCATTGTCGGAAGACAAGTTTTAGATTCAAGAGGTAATCCTACAGTAGAAGTAGACGTTTACACTACCAATGGAGCAGTTGGAAGAGCTGCGGTTCCTTCGGGAG
>NZ_JASLCN010000072.1 GCF_030151805.1 Fluviicola sp. | reverse complement strand
GCATTGTATTGCGTGGTATCTCCTTTTTGCTCCACCCGGATTGCCTTTGCTTCCACCGTCACTTCTTCGATGAGTTTGGTATCGGTTTTCATCACAAAATCCATTACTGTTTTCCCGGCAGGAAGTTCTATTCTCTTCACCTGATCGGAATATTCCAGGGAAGTCACTTTCAGAAAGTAAGTTCCGGGTGTCAGATCCGTCATGCTGTACGTTCCTTCTTCATTGGTCATGGCAACTTTCACCACACTTGAATCCGGTACGGAAAGCAAAACAACCCGCACATCCATCAGCATTTCAGAAGTTTGTTTATCGGAAATTTTTCCGGTGAGTTCGGTTTGTGAAAAGCCTGTAAAAGAAAGACTAAAGATGCTGATCAGAAGAACAAGAATGGAGTGTTGTTGCATAATATGGGTTTGTATCTATCCTTTGATTGTTTTCGGGACAAAAGGTTTATTTATTCCGAAAAAAAATCTTTGGAGAATAGCAAAAATCGTGCCCCGGAAAGGTAGATCTCTTTCTTTAAACGCACTAAAATTCCGACGGCCTGTTCTTTCCACTCCAGGAATTTCATCGCAAGGTGTTACTACTCGTGATTCAAAAGGTGTCTTTCATGACATGAAAACAGCTTCCTGTGACAATCATTCCGCTTCTCTGCACAGGATTCATCTACATTCGTCCCATCACTGAATTCAGAAACACAGCATTCTTCACAGTATGAAATAACCGTTAGATGCCGTGCTTGTCAGAAGTGGAGCAGAACCCACTAAAAAAACGAACTGTTCCCGTGCAGTAAATCATAGGAGGCGGTCACCGAAAAGCCTGATGAGTAGGAGAAAAACAAATGAATATGTCAACGTACAAAGTAAACATCCCCGCAGGTCCACTCTGGAGTAATGATGAAGCTCAAAAAATGGGACCACTTATTGCTGCAGCACATCAAGGTAAATTTACTGGACAGTGGAATACCGTTATTGAAGGTCAAATGAGCGTAGTTGAAGTGGAACTACAAGTGAAAAACACCGGGAAAAACGAGTTTAAAACCTATGTTCTTGCCGGACCGATCTGGAGCAACGACGAAGCTCAACAAGTAGGAAAAACATTGGCTGCTTCCTACGGTGCTGAATTTACCGGTCAATGGAAAACCATTGTTGAAAGTGTCATGAGTGTTATTGAGATCAAATATACGTTCTAACACACAAACTCTTAAGAAACTGCCGGGTAAGTCCGGTGGTTTCTTTTTTAATCTGACTTCCGGAACAAAGAATCAAAGCATTCCCCAAAATACAGCCACTCAGGCTTCTGGTGCATCTATGAGGAATGCGCATTTTTGAGAAGGGGTTAAGACGGAAAGAGTCAAGACCTAAAGGGTTAGACTTTTGAGACTTACGTGGATAAATGATGGTCAAAAACGCCGGAAACAGGCTAAAAATAAATGTTAGATTTATAACTTTTTAATACTCTATCTATACAGTACCCATACTCTACCTATGCTCTATCCGTAGTTAACCTGTACATGACGGTGTTTTATTTGCTTTTTGATTGGATTTTTGAACATTGGATTTTACAGGTGTGTGAAGTGTCGGATTATTTGCGAGTTTGTAATCCTGAGAAAATAATTTCATAGGCATGAATTAATTTTAACCTAAAAAAACGTTAACAAACTATAAATCAACACAATAAAAAGCAACCAAAAAACTTAAATTTCGTTTTGCAGTCAGTTATAAAATACTACTACAATGCAACAAATCGAAATTTCAATAAATCCTCTTGCGGAATTTCTGGAAGCAACCGAATCCAGGAAAATAAAAATTATCGAAGAACAGCTGGATCCTGATCCTGTTCGTATTCCATATTATCAAAAGGCAAGGGCATCAATAGTCAAGTCTTTCATGGGAAACAAGAATCATGAATTGGTTAAAATGGCTATTGAATATATTCGCCAACAACCGATTAAAAAAAAATGGCACATCAGTAATAAAGCTGGTTCTCTTGAAGCTTTAGCTAATTGGATGAATATGAACTTACCACAAGAATTGTTAGATGCAAAGCTTGAACGTTTAACAACAAAAGCAAAGTTTTATCAGTTATACGGTGTGCTAATAAAAATTTCTCCTTCAGGAATATTCAGAGTAGTAATTGATGGTCAAAAATATATTGGAGCATTCAAGGTTCATATTTCAAAGGGAAAACCTTTCAGCAACAAGCAATCTGCATTGGTAGCCCAATTATTGAATTTATTCTTAAGCGGTTTTGTCGCTGAAGAAGATGAGATTGTTGACCCGCGCTTTTGTTTATGCATTGATCCATTTGCTCAATCTGTGATAACAGCCTCTCATAAGATCCGCTATGATGTACGACAATTAAAAACTGCATGTTCCGAAATCAATCACATCTGGAACAATAGTGGAAATAAGAACCTGGGTGTTGCATAATTAAATCCATTTATCCGAATCCCGAAAACACCAAAAAACTCAACGCTTATACTCCAATATCAAGCGAATATCAATTTGGTTTTAAGTTTTCAGCCACATTTCGCTGCCTGCACTGGTGAATAGCTAACTTTGCCAACAAATAACAAATTTACGATCTAATGAAAAAACAATTTTTGTGTCTGCTTATCGGAGGAGCTCTTTTGGCTGCTTCTTGTTCCAGAACTCCGGAAAGCAAAGTGACGGAATATACTTCCAATGTGAAAGGTTTCCTAAATGGAAAAAACAATGAGTACTGAGACCCGGTATACAATTTGTTTAATCTGAAGACTTTAACTGACGATTGGGATGGAAAAGAAGATTTCAGCCCGAAAAGCGGAGACGACAAACTGATAAAGGTAGAATTCTCCGTTCAAACAACAGAGATGAATACAAATATCGGAATGTTGGAAACAAACATCTCTCTTTTTGATGCTGCAACGAAGAAAACGTATGCTGCAAGTACTTCTCTTGCTACAGGACCAACGTTCAAAGGACTTTCATCTACTTACGAATCGGGTTATGCGGTATTTAGTGTTCCTGTAGATGCGAAACTGGACGACCTGTATTTGGGTGCCAGCAGTAAAAATGAGTTAAACGTTGATTTAAGCAAAGAAAAAAAGGAAACGTTATTACCCTTGAAGAAATTAGAAGCTCCGGCAGAAAAGACCGTTGCTTTGAACGCAACACATGCAGTTGAAGACATCATTTTCGGATTAACAAAAACATACACCTTCAATAAGATCACATACAACGTGAAAGACGAGAAAGTGAAAAAATTCCATGCAGGATTGCCAGGAATGGAGTATGTTACGTTCATCAAACTGGAATTGGATATTGAAAACTCATCTGCTTCAGAAAAAGCATGGGTGAGCATGCCGTGGTTAATCACTGAATACGGTTACTCACTTCCTGAGTCCGGTTCAGAATTCGGAGAAAAACCATCCCAGGTTGATCCGGGAAAAACAAGTCTTGTTTTGTATTACAGAGTAAATGCAGGTGAGAAAGTATTCCAATTCGTTGGAGAAGATAATAAAGGAGACGATTATACTGTGAAACTGTAAGAAGTTAAACAAGTTCTTTTTAAAAAGTAATGTGAAAGAGACCGACCGTGAAAACGGCGGTCTCTTTTTGTTTTCAGAAAGGTGTATTTAAGTCTTTTTTCTTAAATTACTCTTTTAATATCAATGAATATCACTATGCATAAATATGGTGTTTTTTGGATGGCTTTTTTGCTTTCACTTTCTTTCAGTTTCTCCTTTTCGCAAACGACCATCGAAAATTATCATTTTTTCCTGGCAACCGGAAATTTGAAGGGGCAGGAATTACTCGTTTTACGTCATTTCGATCAGCAGGGAAATCACTTCTATTTCACTGTAAACATGCAGACGCTCGAGACGGCTGTGCTTCCGGCAAAAGACCTGGCAGTTACTGAAACAAGCTGGTCAAAATTAATTGCATCATTTTCGGATCGTCCATATATCAAGGCTTTGGTTTATGCCGACAAACAATCCTTTGCGATGCAGGATGCCGGAATTACGCATGGTTATCCGGTAGAAAAGGGAATTACACTTACCATTGATTTGTGCCCGTCTGAAAAACCGCTCGACCGGACTATTTTCACTTCCCTGATTGCTGAGTTCAGTAAAATTGAACAACCGGTTCCCCTCGCCTTATCGCTTTCCGGTCGTTTTTTACTTACACATATCAACGACATTGAATGGCTGAAGGGATTACAGGCAAAGGGAAATATCGCTATTACGTGGATCAATCATTCGTATACACATTATTACAATCCGAAACTGCCGCTGGCCGAGAACTTCCTGCTCAAACCCAACACAGATCTCAACCTGGAAGTATTGGGAACAGAAATTGCGATGCTGCAA
>NZ_JASLCN010000496.1 GCF_030151805.1 Fluviicola sp. | reverse complement strand
AAACAGCACCCGTTGAAGAAACGGTTTTTCGCACACTGACACCCGCAGCAGTCGGACAATCGGACAGGGCAGAGGAAGGACCGTTTACCGGAACAACCGTGTGATTTCCCGTTACATCATATACCGTGCTGGAATCCTGTTCGAATTGAAGATACAATTCTACATTTCCGCTGCAAACATCATCAGCACTTAGGTTTAGGTGCATGCGGTTTCTGACTTCATCGAGTGTCAAACATTTACTCCAGATGCGGACTTCGTCGAATTGACCACTTAGTCCCTGACTGGTTTGATATCCGATAGAAACGGAAGTCCATGGGAGCGGATCAATAATGCTTAAATTTCCCTGTCCCTGGTGCACACCGTCTACATACAGATTGACTTTTCTGTTTTTATATGTTCCGACCACGTGATACCAACGGTTGGGAACAACGGTGTCAATAGAGGAAATGTAGTTTATATGAGCTCCGTCATTTACGCGCATGTAAAGATGATTATTCGCGTTTTTTCGAATGTATTGATTGCTTGATCCCCAGTAAATGGAACTGGAATTCACACCCATGGCAGCAGGATCGAATTTTACCCAGTATTCAACCGAATATTCTGCAGGTTGCCAGGTCAAATCCGGAATGGAATACCTGCGGCCGTCTGTTGTGCTGATTGCAGACATCGCATAATTGTTTGTAGCCTGAATTTGTCCGGCAACAATCAAATCAAGCTCTTCTGTTCTCGTACCACTCGTGGAAGTAGTTGTCAATGTCAGATGATACGTTCCGTGAATGGACGGACTGATTGCACTCAATACGAGGTTTACATGTTGTCCCGGATTGATTGTCTGCGGGAAATTAGATGTCACACCAGCCGGAAGATTCGATACGTTAAAGGTAACCGGGTTCGTATATCCGCCCAGGGATTGTGCAATGAATTCATAGGTTACAGAAGGGGAACAAGCACGTTGCAGGGTATCATAACTGTAAATCGCATAATCAGGAGGCAATGCGTTGTCGTAAATCCGGAAAGGTGCAGGATTGATATTGAAGAAAATGCCATTTCCCTTGACCATAATCCGTGCGGAATCCGTTGCTGTTCCATTCGGAATGGTTACAGCCTGGGAACCGTCATTCGGAGTGCTTGCTGTAAGTACCACCGGAAAAGTGACACCTCCGTCTGTTGAAAGTAAAATCTCCACATTGGCAGCGCTTACCGGAGCAGCAGTTGTTCCTGCAATGTCCCAGTTTACGGTAATGGTTTGTAATTCTGTGACCACATCACCTGCAACCGGAGTATTGACTTTGAATGGCCCTGAATTCCCGTCCACATGAACCGTTTCAAACGTCATATTGACTCCTCCTGCCGAATCGCGAACAATGCAGCGCACGTGAATATCACGCGTCACCCAGGGAAGATAGGAATACGGATCATCAATTCCTGAAACCAGGTTGCTCAAAAACGGAACGTAACGGGTATTCCCGTTTACAGAGGGTACTGCGGAAGAGAATACCAAATAGTCTGTCGGGTTATTAAAGGATGAATCCGGATATTGCTCCTGGTAACCATCCGTACTTTGCCAGGCGTAAAGCAAAGGATCACCATCCGCATCTGTTGCATTGGTATTTGTCAATACAAAAGGCGTATTTGCCGGCATGTATTTCCCGTCAACAGTTGCTGTAATTTGCGGAACAGCATTTCCTGAAGGAGTTTGAACGGCACAGGTCAGGTGGTTTCCGGCTATTGCCCAGCCAGCCAGTTTTTCAATACTGGTGCTGTAAAAATAATATCCTGCTCCTATTCCGGCTCCATGTCCCATTACACTCGATTCCAGGCAGGAGATATAATTACTTAATCCATCAGCAGGTGCTAAGGCATAAGTATGCGGGCAGGTGAATCCATGACCCACTTCATGACTGATATTGTGAAAACTTCCGTAACAGGTAATTTTTGCCTTATTGCCGGACATAGAACAAGGTGCTGTATAAGATCCACGTGCTACATTGATCCGACAAAGCAAGACGGCAAGGTTGTAATTGGCAGGACCGATCATACTATCACAGATCACCTGGTTTCTGCTCAAAAAACTGTTGGCTCCTCCAAAATTCGAATCAACCGCATTGGGATAATCCGGGTATGGATCAGAAGCATTCAGAAAAATTAACTGGTCGTTATCCGGATGGAGCTGGAAGCCGATCCCGATTTCCATTTCATAATGAGAAGACAGAGCTGCTGCAAAATTCGCAACATAGGCCAAACCATCTACTACTGTCGTAATGTTCTGATCCATCGCATACAAACCTTGAAGCGGAATGAGTAAGTTATTCATTTGATAATGAGTTGTCCCATAACCGGCAGCCGGCCAGGTGGCCTTAACCATTGCGACTTCGCTCATTTCAGTAGAAGGTTTTTGACCCTTTTGATGAATGGAAAGACCACATTGCTCCTCATTCATCGGTTCTTCAAGATAATAGACATAGCTGCCGTTAACGGAAGGCTCAAAACGAAACACTCGCCCGCGATCCTGTATAATTGCCCGGATCGAGGAAGCTGTTTTCGTAAGTGTAATGCTGCGCACCGGATCTTTCTGACTGTATCCTTTATACGTAGTGATTTCCGGATATTTGGCCTCCAGCAAAGGATGCATAACGTGTGTCTGGCGCAGCACGAAAATCTCGTCCCCGTTGTTCCCGACCGGAAGTTTGAATTGCGCATCGGGTTGAACGAGGTAATGAGACACTTGTTCTGTTGTGAGGGAAATTTCCCGGGTTTCGAGGATTTCCTGGCCAAAAGCCGGAAGGCTGCAAGCTGCAAAAATCAGCACCGCTACAACCCTAACCTTTGTGAATGTTTTCATAAACTATCGCTTGAGAGATTAAACCAATTAATTAATGATCAAATGAATCAGGGGAAGTGTTTTTTACATCGATATTGGCGCCGGTTGAAATAACTTTAAACTCTGTGCGCCGGTTTTCCTGGTGTTCTTCCTCCGTACAGGTCGATTTCACTTTTCCTTCGCAGGCACAGCCGTTCAGCAAACGATTCTCTCCGTATCCTTTTCCGTAAATCCGTTCCGGATTGGAGATTTTGCTTTTGATATAAGCTGCTGAAGCCTTTGCCCGCTGATCCGACAATTTTTCGTTGTAGGCCTTGCTTCCGCGACAGTCGGTATGTGCACCGAGCTCAATGACCATTCCCGGGTATTTGTTCATGATTTCTACAATCTTGTTCAATTCAGCAGCTGCATCCGGACGAATGTTGAATTTATTGTAATCAAACTTGATCGGACTGATCTCGACCATGTCTCTCAAATCAGATACTTCTTTATCCATTTTCAAGGCATCCTGCAGGATTTCATGTACTTTGATCATTCCCGGGTTCTTCACTTCGTAATTGAACGTAACCGTTTTCGGGAAGTAGCCTGCTTTAGACATGCTGATGTTGTAGGAAATCCGGTCTCCGATTTTTTTACCCAAAATTCCCTTCAAAACATCGCCCGATTCCGGGGTAAGGGTATGAATAAATTCTTCACCGGTCATGTTATCGGTAATTTTCAAATCTACGGAAGCCAAAGCTTCATTTGTTTTAGCATCCGTGATATACGTATAGAGCGACAAGCCGGGATCCTTTTCCAGGTAAAGATCCTGATCAATTTCATCGGTATTCGAATCGATGTCTTTCGATGTTACCGGAAGCGATTGTTCAAAGTAATTGCTATTCGTTGCAGTTAAATTGTAATCCTTGTCCGGTTCCAATTCAAAAGAATACTGACCTTTATCGTCAGCTTTTGTGCGGGCAATTTCATTTCCTGCAGCGTCCTTTAAAATGACTTCTGCCCCGGGAAGGATTTCCCTGGATCGGTAATCTGCTACGATTCCGTTTAATGTAAGGGTTTGTTTGAAAGGCTTGAGGAGCTGAAACGAATAAATGTCGTCATCTCCTTTTCCATCCGTTCTGTTACTGGAAAAATAGCCGGTTTTATTGTCGTTCATCATGACGAAGGCAAAATCATCGTGCTGACCATTCACCGGTGTACCTACATTTTCCACCTTACTAAAACTGCCTGCTTTGTTTGCGATTGCAACAAACACATCGAGGCCGCCTAAACCAATCAAGCCATCGGAAGAGAAAAATAAATTTCCGTCCGATCCGATCCAGGGAAACATTTCCTGCCCTTCGGTATTGAATTGTTTTCCGAGGTTTTCGGGTTTCCCGAAAGTACCATCGGCGTTCAAAGCTACTTTATACAAATCTGCTCCGCCGAAACCACCGGGCATATCCGAAACGAAATACATGGTTTTGCCATCTTTCGTAACACTCGGATGTCCGACTGAATATTCTGCGGAATTGAAGGGAATGGATTCCTGGTCAACCCACTTTCCTTCACTGTCTATTTTTGCGCGGTACATTTTCAGGTTTTGAATTCCCTGGCCGTCCCGCCGGTGTTTCTTCCCTTTGGAAATATTGTTTCGTGTGAAATAAACCATTTTGCCGTCAGGAGTATAGCATAAAGGACCTTCGTGGAATTTGGAGTTGACTTTTCGTTTCAAAATTTTGGTGTCGCTCAATTCCTGATCGGAACCCGGCTTGGATTGAAACAAATCCAGGAAGCGATTTCCGGTCCAGGACCATTCACGCTGAACAAAGGATCGCTTCTTGCGGGATGAAACAAAATAAATTGTTTTTCCGTCCGCGGAAGGGTAGGCGCCAAAGTCTGTTACAGCGGTGTTTACTGCCAGATCTTTGATCGTGAACCGGTCGCCCATACCTTTGATTTTCGACAGGTAATCACTGTTCTTGGCGTAAGAAGTGGCTCTAAGATCACCTCCCGACATGGCTTCGAATTTCTTCATCCATTGGTCGCTTTCGGCATATTTTCCGTTTTGTTTCAGTACCTGAGCATAATGAAACACGTCTTCCTTGCTTGCTTCCGGACTCTGAATCATTTCGGAATAAATCTGCTCGGCCTTGTCCATTTCTCCCAGGTTGTAATAACTTCTGGCTAAACGGGCTTTCATTGCCGGGCTGTCTACCTCCGAACCGATTAACCGTTCGTATAAGGGAGCAGCATATGCGTATGATAAATGATTGTAATAATCATCTGCTTTTTTCAACCTGCTGGTCTGACTGATAGCGGCAAATCCGATCAGGCTTGCGCACACTATTGAAGTAATTATTTTCATGTTCTGATAGGTATTCATGATTAGAAATAACGTGGTGAGCGCACACCATCTTTTTTGAACTTGAACTCATACATCGCCATCAACTCAAAGGTTCCGTAATTGTAGTTTCGGATGCGTTGTGTTCCGAAATCAGACGCCAGACCGATTTTGAATTGCTGAGACAACTGAAACTGAACAAAAGCACCAAAAGCCGCATTTAAACGATACATCCCTCCAATCCAGACTTTGTCATTGATAATCGCTGCCAGGCTCATGTCTAAACTCATCGGAGCATTCGCCGTTACTTTCATCTGGGCGGTTGGCCGCAGTTTCCAGATCGGGTTTAGCTTGATCACTCCACCGATGATCCCGTAGTAGTGACGGCGTTCCATATTGGTTTTGCTCACACCGTCATAACTGGTTTCCAGGATTTTCGGAGTGCTGACCCCAACGAAGAACCACGGAGAGTGGTATAAAATTCCAAATCCGAAATTCGGAAGGATATTATTCTTGACATTCCGAAGCAAATTCGGATCATTGGGATCGGTGCTTTGCAGGCTGGATGTTCCGATATTCACCAGGTTCATTCCGCCTTTGACACCAAAACTCAGACGGCGTTCTTTTTTGAAGCGCAGGGAATAGGAAAAATCCGCGTAGATCATGGTTTGTTTCATCGGTCCTATTTCATCGTGCACCATGGTCAATCCCAGACCAATGGATTCATAGCTCAAAGGCGCATGAATACTCAGGGTTGTTGAACGGGGTCTTCCGTCAAATCCCACCCATTGTTCGCGGTGAATTCCGGTGATATTTAATACGCCCCTGCTACCGGCATAAGCCGGATTTACAAAAAGTGTATTGTCGAAGTATTGTGTGAAATGAGGATCTTGCTGGGCAATTCCTTGTGAACAAACCAATAGCAGTGAGCTCACTATTCCGATATGTAATCTTGTTTTCATAATTCAATCGTATTAGTTCCCTTCCCGGGTTTTCCGGGAAGGGAATTTGGTTTATTAGCGTTTCAAATAAATATATCCTTTAAAGACTCCTTTGTCGTCCAGACTTTCGTCCTTGGTGTCAAAGATGTAGTAATACGTCGCTGTTGGTAATTCATCACCACCGATAATATCCAGTTTGCTCGTACTGATTCCTTTCCAGTCATTCTGGTATCCGTCGGTTTCGTATACAACATTCCCCCAGCGATTGTAAATAATCAGCTTATTGTTCGGATAATTTTCAGCTCCGGCAATCACAAAAGCATCGTTCACTCCGTCTCCGTCAGGTGTAAATGCCTGCGGTACTTTGATGTCCGGAGTTTTTCCCTTCGGATTCACCGTAATGAAAATTGTGTCGTTCACACAAAGCGCAGGAAGCGGAGTTCCGTCATCACAAATCTGAACGATTACCGTATCGTTTCCTGCAAATCCGTTGTTCGGAGTATACGTGTAAGTTCCGTCCGGATTGATGACGATAGTACCGTTATGTGGTCCGTCGACAGGAGTGGTATTCACCACCAGGTTTCCGTCCACGTCACTGTCTCCGGCATCAGTTAAGTCGCCGCTTGCAGTGGTGTTTTCATCGATTGTGTGGTGTTCGTTATCCACTACCGGAGCGTCATTTACCGGATTGACCGTAATGAAAATCGTATCGTTGACACACTGGGCAGGAAGCGGAATTCCCGAATCACAGATGGAAACAACTACCATATCCGTTCCGTTGAAATTCGGATTCGGAGTATAGGTATACGTTCCGTCCGGATTGATGACAATCGTTCCGTTGGAAGGTCCTGAAACCGGGGTGGTAGAGGCTGTTAAAGCTGTTCCGTCCGGATCGGAATCTCCTGCATCGGTCAAATCTCCCGTTGCCTGGGTATCTTCGTTGATGGTATGATGCTCATTGTCGACAACCGGCGGCTCATTTACCGGAGTAACGGTAATGAAGATCGTATCGTTCACACAAAGAGCAGGAAGCGGAGTTCCGTCGTCACAAATTTGAACGATCACTGTATCGGGACCGTTATAATCGGCATCCGGAGTGTACGTATATGTTCCGTCGCTGTTGATGACAATGGTTCCGTGATTTGGTCCGCTGACAGGAGTGGTATTTACCACCAGGTTTCCGTCCACATCACTGTCTCCCGCATTGGTTAAATCACCGCTCGCAGTGGTGTTTTCTGCAATTGTATGATGCTCGTTGTCAATAACAGGAGGATCATTTACAGGATTCACCGTAATGAAAATGGTGTCATTCACACATTGAGCAGGAAGCGGAATGCCGGAGTCACAAATGGAGACTACTACTGTATCCGCTCCGTTGAAATTCGCATCCGGAGTATAGGTATACGTTCCGTCCGTATTGATGACAATGGTTCCATTGGAAGGTCCTGAAACCGGTGTGGTATTGGCTGTTAAAGCCGTTCCGTCCGGATCGGAATCTCCTGTATCTGTCAAATCTCCCGTTGCCTGGGTATCTTCGTTGATTGTATGATGCTCATTGTCTACAACCGGCGGATCATTTACCGGAGAAACGGTAATGAAAATCGTATCGTTGACACAAAGAGCAGGAAGCGGTGTTCCGTCGTCACAAATCTGTACGATGATCGTATCCTGGCCATTGTACCCGCCATTCGGAGTGTATGTATATGTTCCGTCAGGGTTTACAATGACTGTTCCATGAGCCGGACCGCTGACAGGTGTTGTATTCACCACCAGGTTTCCATCCACATCACTGTCACCGGTATCTGTGAGATCACCACTTGCCTGTGTGTCCTCCGGAATCGTGTGATTTTCGTTATCCACTACCGGAGGATCATTCACAGGTGTTATTGTTATGAAAATCGTATCGTTGACACAAATAGCAGGAAGCGGAGTTCCGTCATCACAAATCTGAACAATCACCGTATCGGATCCGTTGTAATTTGCACCCGGTGTATAGGTATAGGTTCCGTCCGTATTGATGACAATCGTTCCGTGATCCGGTCCGCTCAACGGCGTTGTATTCACCACTAAGTTTCCGTCCGGATCAAAATCCCCGGCATCGGTCAAATCACCTGTTGCGGGTGTATCTTCTGCAATGGTATCGTGTTCGTTGTCAATGGTCGGAGGCTCATTCACATCTCCGATGTTGATGAAAATCGTATCATTCACACACAATGCAGGAAGCGGTGTTCCATCGTCGCAAATCTGAACAATGACCGTGTCAGAACCGAAATACCCGTTGTTTGGAGTATAAGTATAGGTTCCGTCCGGATTAATAACAATTGTTCCATGATCCGGTCCGCCCGCAGGTGTTGTATTCACCACCAGGTTTCCGTCCACATCGCTGTCTCCTGCATCCGTCAAATCCCCGCTCGCGGAAGTATTCATCAGGATGTTATGAAGTTCATTGTCCACAACCGGCGGATCATTTACCGGAGTCACGGTAATGAAAATGGTATCATTTGTACACAAGGACGGCAATGGAAGTCCCGCATCACAGATAGATACGACGATCTGGTCTGTTCCGTTGAAATTCGCATTCGGCGTATAGGTATACGTTCCATCCGTGTTGATGACAATGGTTCCGTTTGTTGGTCCTGAAACCGGAGTGGTGTTGGCAGTCAATGCCGTTCCTTCCGGATCGGAATCTCCGGCGTTTGTCAAATCGCCTGTTGCTTGTGTATCTTCCGGAATCGTGTGGGTTTCGTTGTCCACAACCGGCGGATCATTTACCGGAGTAACGGTAATGAAAATCGTATCGTTGACACACAGTGCCGGAAGCGGTATTCCCGCATCACAGATCGAAACAACTACCTGATCTGTTCCGTTGAAGTTCGCATTCGGCGTATAGGTATACGTTCCGTCTGCGTTGATGACAATCGTTCCGTTTGTCGGTCCTGAAACCGGCGTGGTGTTGGCTGTTAAAGCCGTTCCGTCCGGATCAGAATCTCCGGCGTTTGTCAAATCACCGGTTGCTTGTGTATCTTCCGGAATCGTGTGGGTTTCGTTATCCACAACCGGAGGATCATTCACAGGAGTAACGGTAATGAAAATCGTGTCATTCGTACACATTGCCGGTAATGGAAGTCCCGCATCACAGATAGATACTACGACCTGATCCGTTCCGTTGAAGTTCGCATTCGGCGTATAAGTATACGTTCCATCCGTGTTGATGACAATGGTTCCGTTGGTTGGTCCTGAAACCGGTGTAGTGTTGGCTGTTAAAGCCGTCCCGTCCGGGTCAGAATCTCCTGCATCG
Organism: Fluviicola sp.; assembly: GCF_030151805.1. Lineage (GTDB taxonomy): Bacteria > Bacteroidota > Bacteroidia > Flavobacteriales_D > Crocinitomicaceae > Fluviicola. The sequence goes on along the minus strand of NZ_JASLCN010000496.1, from coordinate 352 downwards.
GTCAAATCACCGGTTGCTTGTGTATCTTCTGGAATGGTATGCGTTTCATTGTCTACAACCGGAGGTTCGTTCACCGGCCCGATATTGATGAAAATCGTGTCATTCACACACAGAGCAGGAAGGGGAGTGCCCGCATCACAGATCGAAACAACTACCATATCCGTCCCGTTGAAATTCGGATTCGGTGTATAGGTATACGTTCCATCCGGGTTGATAACGATGTTTCCGTTGGTTGGTCCTGAAACCGGGGTCGTATTGGCTGTCAAAGCCGTTCCATCCGGATCAGAATCTCCTGCATTGGTTAAATCGCCCGTTGCACTGGTGTTTTCATTGATATTATGCGTTTCATTGT
>NZ_JASLCN010000045.1 GCF_030151805.1 Fluviicola sp. | reverse complement strand
GTCGAGAGAATGATCGAAACGGGCAATTTTTCCCACCAAACGAACCAAAAAGTTGAGCGGATAAGCGACAAAAATGCCGATTAAACGATCTAAAGCTATGACGGTTCTGGTTTTCATTCGTGACTCAATCTGACAAAGTGAACGTTTTTCAACTGAATTTGTTTCTCACTCGTGTGAAAAGTAAGTGAATCGGCTTTGTACCAATTCAATTGTTCGCTGCATCCGAGAGGTAAACGGTAACGATGTTTCCCTTCCAAAACCTGTATTTCCAGGTTGAAAGAAGGGTTTGAAAAATAAACCGTTTGCTCTTTCGGTGAATGAATGATTAATTCTAAGAAGGTATTTCCGCTGAGCGGAGCTTTCCACTGGATGTTGTTTTCGCGAACAGTCAATTTGTATTGATTTGAAGACCGATCGAAATGAGTGCTTTTTGATGCTTTCCAAAAATAGGGTATGAGACCTAGATTCCAATTTTCAGGATGATTCGGATACGGTAACAGGCTTGTTGAATCGCAGAAATGATTCTTGTGTTTCCAAACGCGGTAACTTCCGATCTGAGCAAAAGGTTCGTAGTTTTTATAAATGAAATTCGTCAACTGGTGATGTCTGACCTTATTCGGAATGTTGTCGATATTGTCGAAAAACACTTCCGGAATCTGCGAAAATACCACAAAGGGAACCTGCATTGTTTTCAGTTCCTTCATGTTGATTTCCAGTAATTCGTCCGTAACGGTATTTTGCAGGTATTGATTAAAATAGGACGGAACATTCTTTTCACTGTAGAAATATAACATCGGTGTGTTGGACAGATCAATAAACGTTTCATTTTGCTTCAAATGTGTTTTCAGGAAATAAATAATCTGGTCGTTGCGATTGGAAAATTCCGGATTCGGCAATACGCGGTTGATGACGTTCTTTTCCAGTTTGGGAAGATCCTTTAAACTAAGGTGAACTGTGCGCTGAAAAATATTTTGTGTTCCGTTCTTATTGTTGATACTTAAGAAAAGCGGAAACAAACTTAAAACAGCCGCTCCTGCAGTAAGTGACCAAAAAGGATTCGGATTTTCACGAACAAGCGCCCATGCTTTCAGCATGATAACTAACCAGGCAAAAGAAGAAATGAAGGTATCGCTTTGTTCCGCAAAACTATGTCGCACCAAACCGCGCTGCAGGTTGAACAAATAAAACAGGCAGAAGAGAAGAATGATAAACTCCAGCGGTTGGTGTTCCGAATTCCGGTATTGAAATGCGGAATGAATCAAAATTGAAACCACGATAACCGGAAGGATGGCGTAGTGTAAAAAGAAAATGTTGTTTTCGTCGAAAGTCAGATAATACAAGCCGTGAGCCTGGTTTGCACCGAAATATCCTTTCATCTGAACGAATTGATCGTGGCAACAGACCACAAAAGCAAGCGCAATTGAACCTCCGATCAAAGCCGTAAGAGCAAGTGATCTGATCAATAACTTCCGGTCCGATTTGCGTTGGTAAAACCAAAACGGCAGCAAAAGCAGGAGTGCTGAAACGAGACTGATTCCCAAATCCAGGCGCCAGATCACAATGAACACGACGCTCAATAAAAAGAGGTGAAAATGCTTCGGCTTATCGGATTGAATGTAGCGATACAACAATGCCGCCGGAAGCAAGGCAAATGCAAAATACAGTGTCAATACATAATAAGTTGCCGGCAATAAAATCAATCCGACGATGATTGCAGGTTTGTTTCCGAAAACAGTGCGCAGGAAATAATACATGCACAGCAAACTGAGAATGTAATTGAATTCCCAGTAAATCATCATGCTGACATTCGGTTGATAACCGTTCAGAACATAGTAGCAGAATTCCCAGAAGAAATCGCTCACCAAATGACTGGATAAATTATTGATAATCGGAAGTTCTCCGAAAAAATGATACTGCATCACCGGGTTCAGCATGTTTGCATTTTCAAACGTTTCCGTCAGCTGCATCAAAAGCGGCGAGTAGGCCTGAACAATTCCTATTCCGATCAGTGCAATGAAAGCCAGGTGACCAAAGATGTATTTTTCAAGGGAAAATTTTCGGGAATTTACTGCGCGGTAAAGCCAGAATCCGATTGCTAAGGTCCAAAAGATGAGCAGGTATGCATAAGAACCCGCAAAAATTCCCCGTTGATTGAGGATTAACGTGCTTTCCACTCCTAAAAAAACAATCAAAGGAATACTGATCAAAATGCCAGAAATCCATTGTGTTTTTTTGTTTTCGAAGGATAAAAACTGGATCAGAACGGTCGTTGTGATTGCCAAAGCAGCTCCGGTCACAGCTGAATGAAACAACAAATAATTGGTTGTAAAAACAAGTCCTATTACCATCCAGGCACTGCCATTCTTTAATGAAGGATTGAGGTTTTTCAGAAACCCGAATGTGAAGATGAGCAATGTGAAAAAGAGCGAAAACTGGGCGCTTTCAATAAACGTGGTTTGAAAACAGCTGATGAGTAGCAACAAGCAGGAAAAAGGAAGCAATGTATCTATGAGATGAATGAGCTTGTTTTCCTGAATATGTGTTTTAAAACGCGAAAAAACCCAGTAGAAAGCTAAAAAAGAAGCAATTCCGATTAAGATTAACGAATAATAGTGTGAAATGCGTTTACCGATTGAAATTCCTCTTGCGGTTGCTTCACCAATGACAAAATGATCCGCCGGGCTGAGCTCGATCGACTTGAATTTACTCAGGTAAAAAACGATCAGAATGCTTAGCGTAAGTGATATTGTAAAGAGTCTTTTTATCATTTGTCAACCAAATGTAACCAATCTTGTCAATTTCAGTACCGATATACCTTCAATTTCTCTGTAAAAAAGCTATTTTACTCGTTGTAAACCACTATACGATAAATTTACTAAAAACTTAGTCTGAATTGTCACCTGGGTAATGAAAAATCACTTACATTTGACCACTGTAAACTACTATGGCACAGCAAGATATTCTCTCTACATTGCGTAAGCTCATCTCAGGTATGGATGAGAGTCTGGTTATTTTCGATCAAAGCGGTAAACTATTACATGCTTCATTTGATCTTGAAAAGCTGTTGGAAAGAAATGATTTGACCGGAACCACCATCTTTGAATTTCTGACTTACGAACACGAACGAATCGAAGGTTTTTTAAAGGATCTGGATACTTCTAAGTATATGGATCTGCAGGTTATTCTCCGAAGATCGAAAGGTGTTTTTACTGCCAGAATGCGTCTGGCAGCCTGGAAAGTGGATGAAGGCGAATACCTGATTTTGGGAAGTCTGGTAGATGCAACACACATCGAGCGAAAGAGAAGAGATTTGCTCCGGAAGACTTTAACCATCGAATTGCTTTCCAAATCGAAAAAAATCCGGAATGGAAAACTGCATGATGCAATTTATGAAATTCTCGAAATGTCTTCCAAAGCAGTTGGTGTTACACGCGTAAACGCCTGGTTGTTTGATGAATCGCATGATCAGATTGAATGCATCGGGAATTATGATACACGTTCAGGCAAAATGGTTCCCCAGGAATCACTTCCGGTTATCGATATGCCGACTTACTTCATGCTCTTCGAAACCGAAAAGATTATCATTGCATCCAATGCGCAAACATCACCATATACTTCTGAATTGAATGAAAGTTACCTGGTTCCGAACGGGATTGTGTCTTTGATGGACATTCCCCTGCGTTCGGAAGGAAGTATTATCGGGGTGATTTGTTTTGAACAGGTGAAGCAAACGCGCAACTGGACTCTGAATGATCAGAAATTCGGATTGATTGCGGCTCAAATGGTTTCACTTGCGGTTGAAACACATAAACGGAAATTGGCTCAGCAGGAATTGGAAGCTGCGCTGCGCCAGCAGAAAAGATTGTTGATCGAAACCAATCACCGGATTGTAAATAACCTCAAAATCACGGAGAGCTTATTGAATATCCAGGTCAATAAAGCAAGAGATGCATTTCACCGGAATTTGATGCTGGATTCCGTGAACCGGGTGCAGAGCATTTTGAAACTGCATGAAATGTTGACTGATAATAATGCGCGAAATCTGCGTGTATCCCTGAGTCATTATGTGAACCGTTTGGTGCAAAGCCTGCGAGACAGTCTTTCTTTTCCGCAAAGACAATTGCAGTTGCTCACGAGTATTGACAGCTGTGAGATCAAAAGTTCCCTGGCGATGTGCATCGGAATTATTATCAATGAAGCGGTACTGAATTCATACAAACACGCTTTTGCGGAAAATGAAATCGGAGTGATCCGCATTGATTTTCAGATGCAGGGCCCGAAAGGAGTTTTGGAAATCAGTGATAACGGAAAAGGTGTAAAGGGAAACCGGGAATTTACCGGAAGCGGTGTTGAAATTATCCGGGGAATGGTGGAACACCTGAACGGAAACCTGGATATCGACGGAACAAATGGAATGAAGATTTGTGTTTCTTTCTCAATGCGCTAATATCTTGAACATCTCAAAGTGCTGCAATACATCGAAGAGTTTGTAGGAAGGACCAACCAATGTGTAGCCGAGTTTTTCATAAAAAGGCAAAGCATAATCCCGGGCATGAAGAACCAGTTTTCTGTAACCCAATGCGACCGCTTCATTTTCAAGCGTAATCATGATCTTTTTTCCATATCCCTGGCCCTGAAGATGCGCTTCAACAGCTACAAAACGCGCCTGACACGTTGTTTCATCGACACGATCCAAACGCGCTACGGCAATCAGTTCCTTGTTTTCGAACAAGGCAAAATGCGTAGCAGTTTCGTCTCCTTCGTTGCGTTCGGAACCTCGTTCTTTTCCCAAGGGTTCTCTTAAGATGCGGTAGCGCAGATCGTAGTAGGAATCCCATTCCTGTTGGGTTTTCGGAATTTTAACTTCTATCATGATTTGAATTGAAAGGCGATTTGAGAAACGCGTTTGGTTTCCTTGTTTTCGATATTTTCCGTTTTAACAAGGTGCTGACTATCCGGATTTTTGAATACGTCTTCCAGGTCTTTAATGAGTCCGGCAGGAACAAAATGCCCGTGCATGAATTCCAGGATTTCGTCCGCGTCGAAACGCGAAATAACTTCCTGGATGATTTCCTGAAGTAACTTCCGGTTCGTTACCCGGTTCACATTCGTTGCGAAACGTTCGTCAGAAACGAATGCGGAAAGTCCCAGGAATCCGCAAAGAATTTCAAAATGCTTGTTACTTCCGATTGCAAAAGTGATTGGTTTTCCATCGCCGGTAATGAAAATTTCGCCGTACGGAGCGATATTCGGGTGCAAACTTCCGATTCTTTGAGGAATGTGACCTTCCATTAAGTAATTGGAAGCCTGGTTTGCCAATGAGCAAATCGCGGCATCGTATAAGGAAACGGAAACCGTTTGTCCTTTGTGCGTTTTTGTTCGCTGCAATAAGGCAGTCAGAATTCCTTCTTTCAATTGGTGAGCCGCCAAAACATCAATCAATGCTACCGGCATTTTCACCGGCCCGGATTCAGGAGTTCCGTTCATAGACATGAAACCCGTTTCAGCCTGGAGAATCAGGTCGTAAGCCACGCGGTCGCTTTCAGTTCCGAACCCGGAGATTTTTCCGATAATCAATTTCGGATTGATCGAATGCAAGAAATCGTCGCTGATTCCAAATTTTTCTGCATCTCCTTTTTTGAAGTTGGACAGGAAAATGTCGGCATTTCGGATGAGTGTTGTCAATTGCTCCAAATCATCCGGATGTTTGAAATCCAGCTTCTGATATTTTTTGCGGTAATTGACGGAAGAAAAATAAGCCGAAACAGGCGTGTTTTTGTCTTCGCTGCTCAATTTCCAGCTTCTGGTCACATCGGGAATCGCCGGGTTTTCAATCTTGACCACCGAAGCACCCAATTCTGCGAAAAAAGTTCCTACAGACGGACCAGCCAAAACGGTAGAGCAATCAACTACGATTAAATCTTCAAACATGAAGTAAAATTAGCAGAAAAAGCGATAGCTTTTGAAGACCGGAACACAATCCGTCAGCTAACAGATTAGAAAAAAGTGCCCCGGAAAAATCTAATCTGCTTTCGCTACGGGAATGATTTCCTCGACTTGTACTTTTGTGATTCCGCTTCGGACAAAATTCAGTTTTTGAGCCCCGGAAAAGCTCAGATCAATGATGTGTGGAGACGATTTTCCCATGCGGTCAACGACCTTCACAATGATTGTCGAATCGTTTTTCAGATTGGTCACTCTCAGAAGAGTTCCGTATTTCAAAGATTTGTGAGCGCAGTACATACTATCCTTGTGATAAGGCGTTCCTGAAGCTGTTCTTCTACCTTGAAACTTGCTGGAGTAATAACTCGCATTTCCAGTTTGTTTGAAGATGTTCTGATAAGTGAAACTTACCAAAAGACCTAGTGTCATAATTCCAAAAATCCAGTATTTCAAACCATTCATTTTAAAAGTTGGGAAGCTAAGATAGGGAAACCTGAAAGTTATAACACCATATTTTACAAATCGTTAACACAAAAAAGCCCGGTTTTGAGGATAAAACCAGGCTCAAAAAGGAAGCTTTTGAATCTATTTTTGGATTACTAATTTTTGAGTTGAAACAGCATTCTTCGTTTGTAAAACTACCTGGTAAATACCGCTTTGAATCGGATTCAACGAAAGTTCATCGTTTGCAATGTGTGCTTCTTCCAAAACAAGTTTTCCTGCTAAATCATAAATCGAAACTTTTTTGACGGATGAACCGCTGAAATGTAATTTATTTTGTGCCGGATTCGGATAAAGTACGATTCGTTCTGCTTTATTTTCAGACAAAGCAAGTGGAATCTGATTGATATTGTACGTTGTGTTGGTGACAATTGCCGGGTTGAAATCAAAGTAGATATAAGCCGTGTTTTCAATTTCAGTTCCTACCGGCAAATTCGGCAGCTCTGAAATGGTATAGATTACAAAACCTTGTGAGGCATCCAGATCAACGGAGCTTTGTGCTAAATTGATGTCGTTGAATGAGAATGTAACGACACGCGTGGTTGTATTGATGGAAGTGGCAACACCATGTTTCGCTCCCACATATTTGAATGTTGAAAGATCGAGATGCGGAGAAATGGTATCCTGTACAACGACATCCATTGCGTTGAGGTTTCCGTCGTTTTGGAAATGAATGACATATTCGAATTCTTCCACCTGGTTCGGGTTCACATTTTCCGGCTGATCTACCAGTTTTTCATTCGGATCGTAAGAATTGAGTACGACTCCACAAATGGTGTCTAAGTTGTTGCTCAAATCACTGTCTGTCGGATTGACTAATGCCAGGTAAAAACAATAAGGAGTTCCCGCAGGAGTGTTTCCCGGGAAAGTGAATGGAATATGAATGTACTGACAATCGGAAAGTCCGGGAATATCAAATGTTAGGGTCGTTCCTGAAACCACGGGATTCGTTAGTCCGCTTGTATTCGGAACGAAATTTGCCGGTATTTGAAGTGTAACGGAAACATCCGAAGTATCTGAGCAGGCGTAATTACAAATGTTCAGGTAAAGATGTCCGGTTTGCAGTGGAGCAACGAAATTGGAAGCCCAGCCGTAACTGAGAGCAAAATCGGGATTCGGACTTGGTGTTGTACAGCTTACAGTTACCGTTTGCTGTGGATTATTAGCCATTCCGTTTGCATTAAAAGAAGTAATTGTAAAGTTAGGGCTTGTTTGAAGCAAACCGTTTGTTGCCAGCCATGCCGGATCAACTTGTACGGTATACGGAGCATTAGCCGGATTTAATCCTGTGTAAACGGTTGATCCCGATCCGGTTGAAGGTGAAAGAATGGTAATGTTTCCATTGACATCTGTAAATTGATAAGGAACATTCGGATAGTTGAGTGCAGGACTTGTTTGCATCGTGTAGATCCACAAATATCCGCAATTTGAAGGTCCCGGGGCATTAATAGTCATCGTTTGACCTGCATCTACATTCGCACCCGAAGTTCCACTGTAAACATTGAGCAGGATATTGTAGGTTCCTGCAAGTGAATAACCGTGCGACTGTTGCACATAATAGAAAGTGTTTGCACCCGCAGTAGAATAATTATGAGTGGATGTATTTCCATCTCCCCAATCAATTGAAAGAATTCCGCCAGTTTCGGGAAGTGCCCCGATTGTCATTTGAATTCCCAAAGTTGTCTGGCAACCGTAAGTGGTGTCAGAGAAGAATGAATAGCTTGTTGTTTGCGCAAAAGCGGTAAGATTCGTAATACCGGCAAACACCAAAAGAAGGTAAAGTATCTTTTTCATAGTAAATAGTTTTAAAGAAAGACTCTTTAATTTGTGTAAGGTTGTAAAATGTTGATTGTTATTGTGTTGCTGGTTGTTTTGACTGAGCGTTGAGCCGAATTTCAAACTTCTTTTTTCTGCTGGATAACGATGGAATTTCCTGAACATCTATATTTGTCATTATGCAAAAAAATGAATTCATTATCGGCGCTTCCGGATTAAAAGAGAAGGCGATTCAAAATACGATTGAACTATTGGATGGTGGTGCAACTGTTCCGTTTATTTCCAGATACCGGAAAGAAATGACTGGCGGATTGGATGAGGTTCAGATTGCTCAGATTCGTGATCTGGCAAAAAAGTACGATGAATTGATTGCGCGTCAGCAAACGATGATCGCGTCGATAGAAGAACAGGGAAAACTAACGGATGAATTGAAAAATAAGTTGCTGAATTGTTTTGATTCGGTGATTCTGGAAGATATTTATTTGCCGTATAAGCAAAAACGTCAAACGAAGGGAGATAAAGCAAAGAAATTGGGACTGGAACCGTTGGCGAAGATGATTATGTCGCAGCGTGGTGGCGATCCGGAACAAATGGCGGAACGTTTTGTGAAAGGAGACGTTTTGGATGAAGATATGGCATTGCAGGGTGCTGTGGATATTATTGCGGAGTGGATCAATGAAAATGCAATTGCCCGCGGAAGAGTGCGCACCTTGTTTCAGCGAAAGGCTGTTTTTGTTTCCAAATTGGTGAAGGGAAAAGAAGAGGAAGGTGCGAAATACAGAGATTATTTCGACTTTTCCGAACCGCTTTACAAAACGGCATCACACCGCTTTCTGGCAATTATCCGTGCTGAGCGGGAAGGAATTTTGTCGATCAAGGCACAACCGGAAAAGGAAGATGCATTGGAATCATTGGAACGTTTCTTTGTTAAATCGGAAGATGAATGCGGTGATTTGGTAGCAAAAGCATGCAAGGAATCGTATTCGCGTTTGATGTGTTCTTCTTTGGAAAATGAATTGCTGGCTCAAACAAAAGAAAAAGCCGATAAAGAAGCGATTTCTGTTTTTTCCACCAATCTGAAACAATTGCTGCTTGCTCCACCGGTTGGAAACAAACGAACGCTGGCTCTCGATCCGGGATTCAGAACAGGATGTAAGGTGGTTTGTTTGGATGAGCACGGAACGTTGTTGACGAATGTGACGATTTATCCACATCCGCCGCAAAATGAGCGGGACAAGGCTGCTGCAAAAATTGCGCAGTTGGTACAAGCATATAAAATTGAAGCAATTGCAATCGGTGATGGAACTGCGGGCCGCGAAACAGAAAATTTTATCAAACACATTCGTTTCGATCGCGATCTGGAAGTGTATGTTGTTCGTGAAGACGGGGCTTCGATTTATTCTGCCAGTCCGATTGCACGAAAAGAATTCCCCGATTACGATGTAACGGTTCGTGGAGCCGTTTCAATTGGTCGTCGTTTGATGGATCCTTTGGCGGAATTGGTGAAAATAGATCCGAAATCTGTTGGAGTGGGGCAATACCAGCACGAAGTAAATCAGACTTCCTTGAAAGATGCGTTGGATGATGTGGTCGTTTCTGCTGTAAACGCGGTCGGAGTGGATTTGAACACGGCATCCCCTTATTTGTTGAGTTACGTTTCCGGTCTTGGTTTAGGCCTGGCAGAAAATATCGTTGCTTACAGAACTGAGAACGGAGGAATCAAATCGCGTGCAGAATTGAAAAAAGTGAAGCGATTGGGAGACAAAGCGTATGAACAGGCGGCAGGATTTTTACGTGTACGGGATGGAGAAAACCCGTTGGATAATTCGTCCGTTCACCCGGAAAGCTACAAATTTGTCAATCAAATGGCTAAAAAACTGGGAATCGGATTGAGTGACCTGATTGGAAACGAGGCGAAATTGAATGAAGTCAAACAGGCTGACTTTCCTGAAATTGATTCGTTTACATTTACGGATATTGTCAAAGAATTGAAGAAACCGGGGCGTGATCCACGCAAAAAAGCGAAAATAATGGAATTCGACAGCCGAATTAAAACCATTTCGGATTTGAAAGAAGGAATGATTTTAAATGGAATTGTGACCAATGTAACCAATTTCGGAGCTTTCGTCAATATCGGAATCAAAGAAAACGGGCTGATTCATAAGTCTAACTTGTCTGATCATTATGTGGAAGATCCTACTCAGTTTATTTCTTTGCATGAGCATGTGGAAGTGCGCGTTGTGGAAATTGACGAGGCGAGAAAACGGGTTGGTTTGCAGCGGATCACGAATTAGTTTATCCCGCACCAGTACTGGGTTAATAGATACATGTCTATTCGTCTTTTTACTTGCGGATTTAAAAAGTGCACGCTTCTTGTGTAGAAGAGATATATTTGATAAAAAATGAAAAGGATGAAGAAGACTATTTTTTTAGCATTGATGTTGCTTGCGAACATCGGCTTTGCACAGGATTACAACTCCGGAGATACAGAATTGGATGCCAACCTGAAAATTGTAAATACAAATGCAAACAAGGATTTGGCAGCTTTCAAACTGGAATTGACCAAAACATTTAATGTTGCTTTGCCTAAGGTGGAAGCTTGCTTTAAGGTTGGGATGAATCCGGGAGATGCGTTTATGGCTTTTCAAATTTCAAATATTGCTAAAAAACCGATCGAAGATGTGATTACTGTTTATAAAACAAGTAAGTCGAAAGGTTGGGGAGCGATGGCAAAAGAATTGGGAATTAAACCCGGTTCTGCAGAGTTCCATGCTTTGAAGGGGAAAGCGAAAGATAAGTCGAAAGGGAATTCAAAGGATAAAGCTTCCGGAGACAAAGGAAATGGGAAATCCAAAGGGAATTCCGGTAAATCGAATGGAAACGGTAAAGGAAACGGAAAGAAATAAGACCAAACAGAATTTGTGATACGTCTATAAAAGATACCAAAAAGTCCTGGCAGTGAATGTCGGGACTTTGTGTTTTACGGGCTTGAATGTTTGATTTTACTGGCGAATAGATACAACTTGTCCCGCCACTGCGGGATGTCTATCCATCTTTTAGGATAATATGCCGGATTTTTCAGTAAGAGATCAGAAGTTAAAAAGAACACAAAATGGCCGTATCGCAATATTGCAAACTGCCCGAATTCAGGGGCAATGGGAAAAGAAATAATGTAGAATGAATTATGAAACCCTGGCAATGAATGTCAGTTTTTTTGTTTCAGAGTTAATCAGAATGATTGTGCCGTTAAAATGAAGTCTCAGACCATCAGATTACAAAATGCTTTTTTGCCAATTTGCCATTTGGCAAACCGGGAATTTAGTGGCTTACAGACGGAGAATCGGCAAATTTTGAAAAAATCGCTCCTTTAAACGGAGTCCAAACTCCCACTTTCTGACCAGCCCGTTTCAAGGCATTATTCGTCCAGGTATTGCAGGTGTAAGTCATGTTATACTCAATACTCGAATCAAAGAAGAAATCATACGTTCCGTAAGGATGTTTTTCAATCACTTTTGCTTTTCCGTTTTCAAACAAAAAGCTGTGTTGAATGAAACCGCAAAGCCGTTGGTAGTGCCTTTTACTCAAATGAATTTCAACCAAACTCGTTTTATCCAAATCTTTCGGAGTACATAAAATCAAATGCATTGCACCGGGACCTCTTCCAAAAACGGTGTTCAAAACCGTTCCGACTTCCATGTCGCTCCATTCTTTTGTGCGCAGGAAGAAATTTTTATCGCCCCAGCCGAATTTAAGATGCGTTTGAAAAGTATCTACGGAAAGCATTTGGTGAAGTGATAAGGTGCTTTCCCAATTCATCAGCGGATGCCTGATCGGAAGGATTACATCGGAGTGAATACCGTTCGAACTGATGTAAATGGTTTCTGTTTTCGAATCATTTGTTTCTTCAACGGAGACGGTGAACGGAGAAAGAGAAAGGAAAATCAGGATATAGATCGCAATGAATGCAAAAAGCAGCTCGAAGAAAATTCGAATGCTTGTAGCAAGTATGTTCCAGGCTTTCTTCATGGGGTCGTTTGAACAAAAATAGAAAAAAAGCAATTCGATCTTTGGGATAATTGTTGCCCGGCAGACGAATTGTTCCTTGCTAAATAGGGCTGTTTTAGTATTTTTGTACTTTAAATAACATAATTATACAACATGGAAATTCCAAAAACGTACGAACCCCGTTCAGCAGAAGAGCGATGGTACAGCCATTGGATGGCTAAGGGTTACTTTCATTCAGAACCAGATGATCGTGAGCCTTTTACTGTCGTCATTCCTCCGCCAAACGTAACGGGAGTCTTGCACATGGGACACATGTTGAATAATACGATTCAGGATGTTTTAATCCGCAAGGCGAGAATGGAAGGCAAAAATGCCTGCTGGGTTCCCGGAACGGATCATGCATCCATTGCAACGGAAGCAAAAGTGGTTCACAAATTGCGTGAGGAGGGAATCAAAAAATCGGATCTTTCCAGAGATGAATTTTTGAAACACGCTTTCGATTGGAAAGAAAAGTATGGAGGAGTAATTCTTCAGCAGTTGAAAAGACTTGGGGCTTCCTGTGATTGGGAAAGAACAGCATTTACAATGGATCCGGAGTATTCTGATTCCGTAATCAATGTGTTTATTGACCTTTACAAAAAAGGGAAGATTTACCGCGGTGTCCGAATGATCAACTGGGATCCGGAAGCACGTACGGCTCTTTCTGATGAAGAAGT
>NZ_JASLCN010000015.1 GCF_030151805.1 Fluviicola sp. | reverse complement strand
ATGAAAAGTGCTTCTTTGTTTAGTTTCTTTTCCAGAAATAAAGGTTTCAAGCGATTGATCGTTAAATGATACATGCTCCAGTTATTAAAGAAACGAACCAATTGGACATTGTCTTCCATACTCAGCACTTTTTTACTGAAATAATCGACGATGTAGTCAAACGACTTTGAAATATTTTTAGAATCATTGATCTGTCCAAAGTAATTGATGAAGGTCAAATGCATATTTACCATAGCTTCCGGGCTAAATGTCCTGTTCTGAGTCATTGCAAGTACTTTCTTCGGTTCAATGATCTTTGCAAGTTGTTGAGCCGGTAAATCCCAAATTTTTAATTTTTCAAAGGAGATCATTGCATATAAGATCAATAGATTTTCTCTCGCATCATTGGTAAGACCGGATGTTCTTTTCAGACACGCCATTAAAAACAGATTCACTTCCTGCCTGTTAGGTTCCGGCAAAAGAGTGAATAATGCTGCTACATTTTGCGTCAATTCAGGAGTATTTTTCAGAATGTCATAAAATGGAATTTCAAACAGGAAACCCGGAACTTTTCCATTTGTATATAAAACAGCCATTGCCTTGTTTGCCAAATCCCAATTCTTATTGATCAAAGCCGTTCTCAAGTTGGTTTCTGCTAATACATTTAAAGGCGTATTCGGAGGAAGATCAGCTTCAAAATTAATCGTAGCACAAGATCTTCGTTGTTTGGAGAACAATTTCTGCCATGGAACATCCGGGTAATCTTTATACTTCAGGCGGATATCCTTCTGCTTCATTGCCAATAAATCATCTAATAAGTAATAACGCATCTGGTAATCCATTAATTCCCAATTCTCCCGGTAATCCATTTGAATCATGGACTCATTCAACGTTAATTTGTGTTGGATATGCTCCTTGATTTTCTTCGCACGCATGTAATGATAATACGCATTCGACAAGGAATCTCCATCAACGGATGAATAAGACTGAATATAAACGGAATGGACTGTTTTCCCTATTGACGATAAATCAGGATAAGACTTCGGAACGGAATCTCTTGGAGAAAAATCATAATCCAGAGTAACAGATTTCACAATTCCGTGTGGTTCAAATATCCCGTTTTTTGGTTCCAGAAGCTTCGGTTTCGCAGGAACTAATTTATACTGATCTCTTTCCTGACACACTTCATAGAGATACATGCAAACCTCCCCATCTTTAATCAATAAAACCGACGCATTTAATTTTTTGTTCTGCATTTCAGCAGGAACATCTCCCAATTTTACCAGGAAACGATAATCACTTTCCGCCTGGTTCCCTTTTTTAAGTTCATCGCGATACAATGGCTTCAATAATATTCCATCATAAACCGGTGACATATCCAATTGATTTTCTTTTCCACATCTGATTTGTTCCCGGTCAATAAGATCAACCGCCAAGCCATCCTTCGGATTCGAAAAAATTGTATTAAAAGTAGCCTTATCCGACACTTCCAGCCATATTTCTCCATCCGTTTTCAAACGAACATCATTCCCCAGGTTATAGACCAAATTGATATACCCTTCAAATTTATCCATGCATTTAGGGTCTGCCAACTTCAATCCGAAACCATTTTTTGAAAGCTGATTGGGAATAACGGTTCCTCGCTTTCCAAAGACGTGAGTGGCATAAATGACGTTGTTTTCAGTGTCCACTGCAAAGCTCAAATCACCCAATTCATAACTTTTGTGGATCATATTGGCATAATGCCCGGGCGATTTCCGCCACCTTTCAAAAAAATCCTTTGCCAGTGCCGAAACAGCGTTCTTATCCAATGGAAACGTTTGCGGAGCAGATTGAATCACATTTTCCCCTACCAGTTCAAAATCCGTTCCTCCGTAAAAGGAAACCCGTGCTTTCGGTGTCAGCTTTTTAGGATCAACTTCTTCATGTTGCAAAACACGATTCAATGCCATGAAATTACTGTGCAGTGCCGCTGCTTGCTCTAAGGTATAATCAAACGCTAAGGGTTTCAGTTGTTTTTCGATCCTCAGTTTATTGATTAATTCGGTCAATTCTGATTTCAATTGCCAGTAACTGGCATCAGATAACTGTGCATAAATGCTATTATTCAGTAGAAAGACAGTCAAGAGCAGAAAAAGGGTTCTAATCATTTAGATTTTAGATTGAGGTACAAAGATACTGGAGAATTATCAATTATAAATGGCATACTGATCATAGGAATTTCATTCTTAATAAATGATCTTTCTACTTCCAACTCAGCAATTCCAGTTCTTTTGCAACCGGTTTGCTGTATTTATGCTGAATGGAACGAATGATTTTCTCCATCGAATCCCAGTTCGCATGCCGGAAAGCGCTTACTGCAATAATGGATCTTCCCGGAAAAGAACCCTGATCATCGCGAATAGATTTGAATTCTGCCGTTTGCTGCACAAAAGGATGATAATATTCCGGAATCAGCGTGTATCCGCCCTGCTGATCTACCATCCGCATCAACAAATCCATATTTCCGCCCTGGTAATTCCAGCTGGAAGGTAAATCGTCATTGATCGAACAAAATTGCATCATTTGCGTCCGCAAACAATTTCCTTTGTTCAGAAGCCAGGGCTGCAGATCTTTTAACTGGTCCACCAGCAGAATTTCACCTTCGATACTTGGTGCGTAGGCTAAAATCTCTTCCGTAAATAAGGGCGTCACCCGGAAACTGTTCTGAGTAATCGGTCCGGCAAGAATCGCCATATCTACCTTTCGCTGATCCAAAGCTTCCAACAATTCCTCCGTCTTCAATTCTTCCACAAACACCTGCGTGGTGGGTAACAAAGACTGCCATTCCTGGAAATTATCCAGCAATAAATAAGCTGCAACAGTCGGAATCACCCCGATTCTCAAGCGTTCCTGATACGTTCCCGAATAAATCTGACGGATGCGATCGATTGCACCAAAATCTCCCTGAATCTGTTGAAGTACGGGAATCAATGCTTTTCCAAATTCCGTCAGCTCCATTGAATTCGTATCGCGGTGAAAGATCAAATGTCCCAATACTTCTTCGGCTTTCTTCAACTGCATGGAAAGCGTTGGCTGCGTCACAAAACATTGCTCCGCGGCTCTGCTGACAGAACCGGTTTCCGAAACGGCCAAAATGTATGCAATCTGTTGTGGTGAAATCATAATAAATTAATTCTATAGATTTATAAAGTTAATCAATATCATTTATATTTAAAAAATGAGCAACTTTGAACTGTGAAACGAGAGACAAGACGGAAAGAGCCAAGAAACAGGACCGTCCTGACTCTTGGCTCCTGGCTCTCAAAGTCTAACTATTAAAACAATAACTATGAATTCACAACAAGATTTAAACAACAAAATGAATCGTCTGCTGGCAACATATCAGGTACATTATCAGAATTTACGCGCGATTCACTGGAATATAAAAGGAACGAACTTCTTCGAATTGCATTTGAAATACGAAGAATTGTACACCAGAACCCAGGTGATTATTGATGATCTGGCAGAACGAATTCTGACTTTAGGGATTACTCCGCTTCACCGTTTCGAGGATTATCTGAAACACAGCGATCTGAAAGAAAATCCTACGATCCATGACGGTAAAGAAGGTATGTCTTACATTTTGAGTGCGCAGGAAACCATTTTGAAGTTGGAACGCGAAATCCTGAATGAATCTGCCGAATTAGGCGATGAAGGTACAAACGGAATGATGAGTGATCTGGTTCGTGAAAAGGAAAAAACGAATTGGATGTTCGCAGCCTGGTTGGGGAAATAAATTTTAAGAGGCAAGACTAGCAGAGGCAAAACTTAAAAACAGTCCTGACTCTTGACGCTCATTGTCCTGGCTCCGAAAAAGATGACATATATCATAGGAATTCAATGGTTTCCTTCCGAATTTTGAAATAGCAAGTAACAAATAAACAAACATAAAAAAACAACTAAAAATGAGTGTAGTAGGTAAAAAATTTCCATCAGTAGTGGTAAATGCAATGGATGAAATGGGAGATACTTTCCAAATCGACGTATTGAAACAAGCAATTGACAACAAAAAGAAGGTATTGTTGTTTTGGTACCCGAAAGATTTCACATTTGTTTGCCCGACTGAAATTCACGCTTTCCAGGAAGCTTCCGCAGATTTCGCAAAAAGAAACACGTTGGTTATCGGAGCATCTTGTGACACGGCTGAAGTTCACTTTGCATGGTTAAACACATCCAAAGACAATGGTGGAATTGAAGGAGTTAAATTCCCTTTAATCGCGGATTCAACACGTCGTTTGGCAGAAGAGTTGGACATTTTGGATTTCGATCCGTATGATGAGGATTCAACTGGTGACAATGTTCCTTACAGAGCAACTTACCTGATTGACGAAGAGGGAACTGTTTTCCACGAATCAATTAACCACATGCCGGTTGGACGTAACGTTCAGGAGTACATCCGTTTGGTTGACGCTTACACACACGTTCAAACACACGGTGAAGTTTGTCCTGCAAACTGGGAAGAGGGAAAAGAAGCAATGAAAGCTGATCGTATCAGCACAGCTCAATATTTAAGCAAAAACTAAGAAATCATGTTTACAGAGTTGACGGAAGATAATTTAGAGCAGTTATTGAATACCAATCAAAAAGTGATGGTTCAATACGGAGCATCGTGGTGTGGTAACTGTAAAATCACCAAGCCGAAGTTTAAGCGAATGGCGGAAGAAAATCCAGGAATAGAATTCTATTATGTGGATGCTGAAAAATTACCGAACTCGCGCAAATTTGCAGATGTTTCAAACCTGCCGACTTTCGCGGGCTTTGTAGGCGGAGAATTGGTGAAACAAGCTCAGGGAAATAAAGTAGAAATCATTCAAGATATCAAAGATGCGATTGCCGGTAATTAAGCATATGGTGACTTTCATCGAAGAAAACGATGAAGACTATGTGAACGAAACCATCGAAACACTGGAGTATTTAATTGATGCTCCGGGTTTGAAAGATGAAGAACTGGATGTGCTTGGAGAGTTATTGTCCAACTTCTCCGGAGCCATTGAGGTTCACAAAGAAATAAAAGCCGGTAAATCTCAACGGGATGCCCTGAATGAATTCATGAAGCGCGTTACCGGTTCTATTGACAAGTAAATTGAAAGGTCCTCGGAAGAGGGCCTTTTTTGTTTGCCTTGAGAACCAAACGAACGGAAGATTCGTCTGATTCCGATGCAATTCGATTGTTAATCTTTTTTCACTCTGACCGCAGTTGGTCCTCTCTGACCTTTTTCAACTTCGAAACTCACTCTGTTTCCTTCCGTAATTGATTCAGTCAATTGATTTGCGTGAACGAAGATGCTGTCTCCTGACGCAATGTCTTTGATGAAACCGTAACCTTTCGAGTCATTATAGAACGTAACAGTTCCTTTACGGATTTTATCTTCCGGTTCTACATCTTCTCTTTTCGGAACACCGATTACGATATCTTCCGCATTGAACTCAAGACGTTTCGAATGATCGGGAGGTGTTGTTGTCTGATTTCCGTTTTCGTCAATATATACAATCATATCTTCGAAACTGGCTTTACCATTTTCTTTACGCTCCAACATCTTTTTTTCCTTGTCTTTACGCTTCTTATCTTTTTTGCTTTGAATTTCTTTCTTGCTGAATGTTTCTTGTGATCTTGCCATTAATTGTTTAAAATTTTCTAATCCTACAAAATAAAAAAAGAGTCTATTCATCAGCAGACGAACAAACTCTTTTGGTCATTTATTAAAATCAATTATTGGATTACGCGAACGTTTACTGCGTTCACTCCTCTTTTACCTTCTTCTAATTCAAACTCTACCAAATCTCCTTCACGAATTTCATCTACCAATCCTGAAACGTGTACGAAATGGTCTTTTTCGGAGCTTTCTTCCTTAATAAAACCAAATCCTTTAGTTTCATTGAAGAACTTAACTGTTCCTTTGTTCATTAACTCTGTTATTTAAATAAATATTGCAGCGAAGGTACGGTATAATATGGCTACATCAGACAAATAAATTCATTTTTCATTAATTTAACTTTTATTTCCCTTGAATTCAGTGGGAAGAGCGGGTAAAAAATTCTTTCTGATTCATCAAAATCCACCCCAATCAGCTTCATAAATAAATTCAGATGCTATTTATTCTGTTAATCAACCGACTACGTAATGATTGATAGCACAATATTTTTTTTCAATCGACTTTTGAAACGGGCTTCCATTTGCAAACCTTCTGAAAACTGCAATTTCAGTTGATTACGCAAAAAATGAACTATTTTCTTAAGAACAATTCCTGGCAAGGGTTTCCCCTTGATTATTCGTTTATCGACGCTTCTTCGGGTATTATCGCCTTTTTGTTGTGATTAATCCTCTATCTTTGTTAAAAACCGATAAAAATTAAACATTCACTGATGATAACACCGCTATTCTTTCATTTACCTCAACAGGTCTATTGCTTGAATAACTTTCAGTTGTCATTTGTAGAAAAGTAACTTTTAAACAAATAATAACTATGTCTACTGAACCATTTATCGGCGAAGTAAAACTATTTGGATTTAACTTCGCTCCAAAAGGCTACGCAACTTGCCAAGGACAGATTCTATCAATTGCGCAAAACACGGCTTTGTTTTCATTGTTAGGCACAACTTACGGTGGAAACGGAACTACTACATTCGCACTTCCTGATTTACAGGGACGTGTACCAATCGGACAAGGTCAGGGACCTGGTTTACCTTACTACTCAATGGGAGAAGTTGCAGGTACAACAACCACAACACTTTTGACAAGTAACATTCCTCCGCACGTTCATACATTGAACAATGTGAAAGTACAGGTAAAAGCATCTTCAGCAAACGCAGGAGAACAAAGTGCTGACGGAACCTTTCCTGCT
>NZ_JASLCN010000013.1 GCF_030151805.1 Fluviicola sp. | reverse complement strand
GAACAACGGTAACGGTGTCCCGGATAATTCCAGAAACAGCCTGAAAAACCGGAATTTCTTTGGTGATCGTATCGTGGATGACCTGAACGGAAGCAGCACCCGGAAGCGAAATGTTTACGGGGTTTCCAGCAAGACTTATTTTTAACTGCTGGTATTTTCCGGGCCAGACCGCAACAAAAACGAGGATCAGGCAGGCCGCACCGATCATTGCCTGGTACAAAGGAATGCTGCGCGGGAAAAACAGGTTTTTTTCCGACTTAAGAACCAGAGGAAGAGGCTCTTCGGTTTCATATTCCAACGCTGCAGTTGAAGCAATAATTTTGCGCTGAAAGGCATATTCTTCCATGCTGAGATGCTTCAGAACAAAACTCTTTTCTTTTGCAGAAAGTGCTTCAAAGGGTTTTGATTCAATGAGATCAAATAATCGTGCGTGCTGCTCTTCCATATCAAATCAATTTAAATAAGGTTGTTTCAAAACTTGGGTCGTAGGGCTTTAACTCTTCGGTAATTTTGCGGGTTGCATAAAACAGGCGCGATTTCACGGTTCCCAAAGAAGAATCCGTAATTTCCGCAATCTCGTTCAGCGAAAAATGCTCCAGGTACCGGAGAACGAAAACAGATTTGTGATGATGCTCCAGGTTATCAATGCTGATTTCCAATGCTTTTAGAAAAAGACTCTTTTCCAATTCGTTTTCACCTAAAACACCCCGTTCAATGACTTGTGTGTGTAAAGAAACCGTTTTCCCCTGATGGCGGTAAGCGGTCTTACACATATTGGATGCAATGGTAAAAATCCAGGAATAGAACTTCTTTTCAGGGTCAAACAAATGTTTTTTTTCGAGCAGTTTCAGAAAGATTTCCTGGACGAAATCCTGCGCCAGATCTGCATCCTTGTTCAGCATTTTGATAAAATATCCCAGCAATTTTTTGCTGTATCTCCGATGCAGTTCCATCAATGCCAATTCTGCCTGTTTGGCAGACAAAGAAGCGTGATGGCTCATCACCTGAACCATCAACTCCTCGTCGCTTTGTTGTTTTTGATTTAAACTGCTCACGTATTTTACGATTATAGCTTCTTTATTTCTGTTGAAGTAACCACTTGATTAATTCGGGATTATCCACAATGCTCCAGGAATGCGGATGCCGATTGTTATCCGGCTTTCTGAAACCCTTGTTTTGTGTGGTGATCAGAACAGCCTGCTGATTTCCCAATCTGTTCAGTTCGTTGATCATCGCCGAACAATCTGTAATGTTCATACTGGTAAGATCGGCATTTCTTTCCTTCATCCACCAGGCAATATCCGGTTCCGAATAAATCCGGAGCGGCATGTTGACCAGCTTTTTAACGGCGGTTTGCGATTCATCCGTAAAAGAATAAGGAGAAACTGCATAGTAATTCGCCAAAGCCGTTTCAGGAGTTCCGCCCATTATTTCCTGAATTCTCAAACCCATGTATACATTTTCCTGATTCTCCTTGCCGTCTGTGGTAAGTCTCAAATCGCGCAGAGCGGAATAATAGAACCGTTCGAAATCGAGTGGTGGATCAATCGCAAAAACCGCTTTCGGTTTGATCTTCGCATTTTCTGCAAATTTAATGGCTGTGCTTCCGCCGATAGAGAATCCGCCGATGAAAAAATTCAAAGAACTTATTTTCTGTTTCGCAACAACATCGTCTATGATTTTCTGCAGCGTTTGTTGACTCACAGAATCCACTCCGAAAGACAAAACCCCGTCCTGCAGCGAAGGAATAATTGTCAGAAGTCCGCTCTTCGCCGCTTCAAGCGGAAGATTTGTTTGCAACAACACGCGTTCGGCGTTTTCTCCGAAACCGGGAATCAGGAACAAACATCCTTTCCAGGGCAAAGCATCCGGATAAATGATGGTATAACAGCTCTTCGTCGGATCATTCTTGTCGAGAGAAACCGTTTCTGTTTTTTGAGAAAAAGCCATACTCAAGAACAAAAGAGTTACGATGCTTATCAGGATTTTCAACATGTGTGATTCATTTTTAATAAGATGTCCGGATTATTTTTTCTTACCGAGTAATTCATACACTTCATTTTGCTGCCCGGTTTGCTCCGCAATTTTTAAAAGCAAAACCTCGAGATCCTGTTTTTTGGAAGTTTCCTCGCTTTCTTTGTATTGCTGATACAACTTGATCATCGAAGGAAGATACATTCCGTTCAATTCCTGGCCCTTCAGATCAGAAATGTTGTAAGAAAAGATTTGTTTCAGATAATCCAGTAAGTAACGCTTTTCATAGTTTCTGCGAATGATACTTACATTGTCGAACTCGGATTCACTGTATTTGTAAGCCAAACCGGTCACATACAATTTGCTTCCGAATTCCTTTTCGAAAAAACTCATAGCAGTTGCAGAAACATAAACCGGTCTTTTTCCTTTGAAAAAGTGATTAAAAATCAGATTCGTATTGGCATCGTATTCTTCATTGCTTTGGGGCGTTTTTATTTCCAGGTTCGGATAACCCAATTCTTTGAACAACCGGTTTCGGTAATCGTCTATCATCATCAGGGAAGTATTTACGATCGTCACATCTTTCCGGAAATTTTTTACCGCCTGAATGATCCATCCGCTATAAGTATCGTTATCACCGCAAGTAAAAAGGATGGCGTTTTCGTCCAGTTCGGAAAGAATATTGTATCCCCAGTTGAGCATTCCGGTAGAAAATTCATTGGCTTTAAAAACCTCTTTGCAATAGCGTTCAAATTCGGGCTGATTAAATGTCAATAAGTGATGGATGACCATTTCATCGAAAAGACGCTCATCGTTCGGATTAATCTCTGCCGCCTTCAATAAATTATCCGCCGGACCTGCAAGTCCCTGTTCAATGTATGTGAGATAATAGGCTTCGAAACTTCCTGGGTAAGACTTTTTCACGTCGGCAACAATGGCATGGCACAGATCATCGTATTTCTGGCGCATTTCCGGATTTTGGTAGCTGTTGTGTCTCAGCGCCCTTGCAGCCATGTAGTAATTGGTCCAGGCAATTCCGTTTTTTTTGTCTTTATTGATTTCACCTTTCCATGCTTTGATCTGACCTTCATACCAACTATTATCGCGCTGCTCCTTCGCAATGCTGTAAACAGTTTCGGGTTTTTGTCCGTAGACTGCGAATGAACTCAGAAGAAGAAGGCTAAAAAGAATTTTTTTCATGTTTACAAGTTAAATAAATCCGTGCACGTGATTTTGGTTTCTAAAAGGATTACTCAACCAGAATGAAAAGGTTCAATGAAAAAGAATATTTCTTGTTTTTTCTTTCATAAGCCTTTCCGGAGTCACTTAAAAATACGGATAGACATCTGTCTATTAGCCCAGTGGCAGCAAGGGATTTCCGAATGTAAAAAACAAAAGCGGCTCCTTTCGAAGCCGCTCCGTTTGTGGTAATCGTAAATTAAAGTTGCGGAGAGAAAACAACGTTTTTAATGGCCGTCCTTTATAAAAGATTTTCTTCCGCTCTTTCCATCGGAAGTAATTTCAATCAGGTAGTACCCGCTTTTTAGAAAATCTACGGGAATAAGTGAACTTTCAAAAGATCCTTTCATCATTTCTTTTCCTTCCAGGTTCAAAATCCGGTATGCTCCCGAACTCAATCCATCCACGCGCAGGTATTGATCCGAAGGATTCGGATACAGCGAAAAGGAAAGGTTTCCGAACTCAGGAAGTTCCAGGAATTGCGCTTCACAATAGAAATCCTGGTTGTCATAAAAATTCTGAATGTAATCAGCGACCTGAAACAAACTGTCTACACTTGCCGTGATCATTCCATCATTGCTTCGTGCGAAAATAGCCGCATGATTGTAACACAAAATTTTTCCCGGTCCGAACGTTTCTGCTTCAAGACTTGCAATGCAAAAACGATCTCCGGAAGGATTGCTCATACCGGAGTATTCATTCCAGCCGGTATTCGGATCAATATCATTGTAAATGTATGTTGTTGCTTGATTGTTTCCGTCAAGAAGCAGACTTCCGTCAGGCAAAAGCCCCGATAAGGTATTGTGATTCGCCGCCGGGCTATTCAGACTTGCAAAGTTCGGAAAGGAGATGTTGGAGGCCAGCTTTCGGTCTAAATTAATGAACCCTGCTGCGGGAGGATTGATTCCATAACCCCGGTTTCCTGAGAAATTTTCATCATTCAGATCTCCGTTATAAATGTAAGCCAGGTTTCTTCCCGGTTCCGTCCCGATGTAATCATCGTGCGGATTTCCCAAATCGAAATCAATCAGATGCCCCAAATGGAAATCCTGTAAGGTAACCGTTCCCCTGTTGAAAACAGTCGTCTGCACAAAAACAGTATTGGTCAACAAATCATCTGTCGGAACATCGTACTGATAAAACATCATGTGGATTTCCATCCCTACGCGATCAATACCGGAAGGATGCGGATTTTTATTGTCGTTAATGATCGTGTAAACTGCTTTATCTCCGCGAATTAACGGATAATCACCATTTTGTGGTTCATAGATCTGGTCTCCGTCCTGATCGTGGAAAGGAGCAAGTAAATGGCTTTCTCCATTTCCCGAATTTCCGTTTGCAGGCCAGGAAGCAATTGTTCCCGGAACCACGTAACCGGGATCCATCCAGTGAGCAATGTGATGATCAATCTGCGATTTTAAAACCATCCAAAGTGAAGAAAAATACCTGGAGATATAAGATGAATCATTGTAACCCGCCTGATTTGATAAATAAGGTCCGGGAGAAAAATCGGAATCCATGCCCCGCGCAATAGCGCCTTTGATGTTTCCATTCGCATCTTTTCCGGTCACCATTGTAAATGCTGCGTAAATAGCACTGACAGTACTGTCTTTCGGAACCACATAGCCTCCGGCGCCGTTATTTGGATTCGGATTGTTAAAGAAAGTGCCGTTGTTGCCTACATAATACTTGACGTTTGAATTGGCAGTTGAATAAGTAATCGAACCCTGTGCAAGTGCCGCGCTCATGATACTCAGACTGAAAAACGAAGTAATAATTGTTTTCATAAATTGAGTTTTAAAGTGAATACCAGAATAAACGGAAAGGACTTTACTTTGGTGAGTAAAAAGAAAACTTCATTGATGGAACGAGCTGATTGGCCAACTAAGCGGAATAATCGGTTGATTGAACGAGTAGGGAAAAAGAAAAAGGTCGTGAATTTCACGACCTTTTTCTCTAGAACTGAGCTATCAATAAAACACTTAAATCGGATCTATGGAAAGCACTTTGATTACTGGTTTTAATGAATAACTTCCGTTTCCTTGAGTGACAATACTGTTTTGAGCATCAAAATCCAACAACACCTGGTAAGCCTGATTCGGAGCAAAATCCGATTTGAGATTGATCTTTAACCCGGATTGTTGCGCGGACGGCGTTGCCAAAGGATAATAAGTACTATCGACCATCACCGTATTTTCATCCCCGAGAATTAATCGCAGCTGATTCAATCTGCCTGCAGGAAATTCACCGGTATTTACCAACGTTGCCGAAACGTCATTTTGAAGCGTCAGCAAATCATAGATTCCGGCATTTGTAGGTAAAGCAACCCAACCATCGCCGCTTACATTTACCTGAACCTGAAGCACTTCTACATTCACCTGTTGGAAATCGCCGGGTGCATCAACCATCTTCACAGTCATACGACTTTTCCCTTCTTCCTTTTTGCACCCAGCAGAAACCCCCAACATCCCCACTGAAACCAACACCACAAAATATATCGTTTTCATAATCTTCATCTTTCGCAAATACCTTATAAAAGGTATGCCATAAATGAAAACACTTGATTTTAAAGGGATTTAAAAAGGAAGAAGGTTCTTTTTTTTTCGTTTTGAAAACAATTATTTCAATTTGAAAAAACCAAAATTTATTCAATTCCAAGAATGAGCTCAAATTCAAAGAAGCCTTCCTGGTATGCTTTGTAATTGGTATGCCAATAATTATTGAAAACATACAGAAACAATCGGGAAATATCACCGGATTCTTTTTTCCAGACCTTGGCTCCATTTACTTGCTGTTCATTAATAATTCCACCAACTTCAAACAAATTGAGCTGGGGTGAGTAAATTCGAAATGCCGGGCCGGTGGTTTTTACCAGGAGCTCTTTGTCGGTGCAAATAAATTCTCTGTTCGAACCGGGCAATTGGTCTTTTGAAAAGGAAATCAAATCAGTTGATGTGCCATATAAGAGTGCTGTAGTTTCACCGGAAAGAGGAAGTGCAATGTGCATGGATTCTTTGTCTTTCACCAATTCTTTGTTGACTTTGTATCTCACATGCAGCAAGCGTTTTTGCTTATCCAGTAAATAATCAATCTCTAATTTCACCGACTCGCCGAGAAGCACTTTTACCAATACTTCTTTCCTTGTGGTGTTATCAATAACAGTGCTGACGTCTACAGCATTTGGGGTTTGAATGGTTTGAGGTTTAATACCCAAACTATAGACAGGTTCAAAACAATTGAAACCATTTTCTTCCCGGAAAAGATTTTTCCCCAGAGAAATTAATTCGGAGATTCCTCCGGTTTTTGAATCTACTTTGAAATCATCTATTGGTAAAACTCCGGAAGTGAATGTTGTTTCGTTTGCTGCTCCGATGATTTTCTCCAAACGATCGTATTGTGTTCTCGCAGAATCAACAAAGCTCTTCTTGATTTTCCACTGCTCAGTCGTAAAGTAAGCTTCCGGATCAGAAATACTGCACCAGGCTCCCCAGGTATGTTCGTTAAACAAAAGAATGTTCCGGTGAAGGGCATAAAACAACCTTTTGTTTCTATCATAACTGCCATCTTTTCTTGCTTTTGTTTCCAAAGCAGCTGTTTTGAAAGAAAGCGTTCGGTTCAGGATTTCTTCGACCACCGTAGAGAAAGCCCCATCTTCCCAATAGGGAGAGATTTCCCCGGTTTCAACCGGGAGTGTTGACCCGTAGCGCTTTTCGAATTCGCTGAAAAGATTATTTACCGAACTTAGAACCAATTTTGGAGTGCTATAAGTTGCATTCCAATTGTCAATGAAGTTGCAAATATCCGTGTCTACCGGACCATTGTCTGCTTTTTTGGTATAGCGCAGCTGAACGATCTCATAAGGATATTTTTCGCGGTCTAATTCAATACAATAGTCAGAAATCTTTTGTTCCCAACGTTCCTGCTTTTGTTTGTCGCCGACATTGTGAAAGAAAGAATAACCCTTTCCTGCTGTCCAAACCAACACTTTTTTATCCGAATTTAAATCCGGTTTCCAGTAAAACGCTTTGTCTCCCTGTTCGTGAATTACGCCACCAACACGATCTCCGTGATCTGCAAAGGCTTCTACATAGTTTGGTCCAAGGGATAAATACGGAATATCGTTTTGAACGTAAGCATTTAACCCGGCTGCAGTAATTCCCGGGATATCCGTAATCATTGCACATTGAATATCAATGGAATTATTTTCTTCCAGGAGCCTGGAATATTCCAACATCCAATTCAGTTCTTCCGGTCGCGATAAACCGGTGAGAATATTGGCATAATTAGCCGAAAGAATAATATTTCCGCGTTTCACATAGGTAAAAAACTCTTGTTTCTCTGATTCGGATGCTTCTCCCAGGAAATTCTCAACTGCCCACAATGATTCGATGTGCCAGTAAGGTTGTTGAGTTGGTTTGGTATTTCTGATCCACTCCAGAGCCGTCCGGATATTTTTTGTTTGGATTTCTGCAACTTCGGTTTGTAAATGCGAGTAACCGATATCGTTGTGTGAATGATGAATGATGTGAAATTCGAAGGATTTCAAAGGTTCGATCTCCAACTTCACTTTTCTTCCGCCTTCCACACCACTCAGAGAACAATCAATCTCATCTGTTCCGTTGAAATCAACAGGATAAACGGGTAAACTAAGTTTGTTGTAGCCATGCGAAACGGAGAAAGTAGTATCAAACAGATTCGATTTTACGTGTAATATCGTGGATTGTGATAAGGGTTGATCAATGTATAAATTCAGCTGGCGTTTATTTTCTTTCCGTGTTACGAGTTGTGTTGATTCAACGTCAACCTTAAATGTCCGTTGATACATGAAAACCATGAGCCAGTCGCGGGAATTGGCGTTTGTTCCCAGAATGGAAAACACTGCTTGTTGTTTTACCGAAGAGGCGGGAACGGTGATATACAATTTTCCAAAACCGTCATTGTTTGCATCATATTCCATCCACACAAATTCTGCAGATCCCTTGCTGCTTTTACCCGTTGAATAGCTGTATTTTCCTTTTTGCTGAGGGTGTGTGGTCAGTGTACCAATTTCAAGATCGTTCAATGAAAGAATAAAATCCCTGCTTCCTGAACTGGTTCCTGTTGAATGCCCGATCAGCAATTCATACGTCACCATTTTTTGTTTCCCCTTGTAAGTTCCGGCATTCCATTTAACCGGCGAATTTCCATTGCAACGGGTCAGGAGTGCTGTTTTCGCAAAACGATCGTATGGAGAATAATATACAAGCTCTTCACCTGAAATTTTAAACTGATATCCGGAAATAGTATCTGTTTTTTGACCAAAGGAAAAGAATGCCAGAAACAGAAGAGGAAGCCAACGCATAGAGTAATTTTTCAGTAAAAATAAACAACACTGGATTTAATTGCTGAACAATCAACGCATGATTTCTCAGAATCCTAAGGATCGCGAATTTCGATGTAAGATAGACAATCTGTTCTTAAAGCCCCTCTTTTTCGGAATTTCAAATAGTAAATTCAGGGATTCCTGAAACCCGGAAATCGAAACAGATCTAATTTCCCTGCTGAATTTTTATTCGGATCAGGCTTAAGTGCCTTATCTTTGCAATAACTTTTTCAGGGGCTCCAATTGTATTGGTGCCCCTTAACGGTTTTGGCATAATATGGAACAGACACAATTTTTACAACTTTTCAAAAAACTCAAAGGGCTCGACGAAACGGCAAACTTGCTGCAACAGGCTGAAATTCGCATTCATTGGAAAGGACTCATCGGTTCTTCCAAATCTATTGCGGTTGCTTCGGTTTGTGAGCAGGTTCCGGGAAATCATTTATTCATCCTGGAAGACAAAGAATCAGCAGCATATTTTCTGAATGATCTGGAACAGTTATATCCGGAAAACAAACACATCTTATTTTATCCTGCATCTTACCGCACGCCATATCAGTTGGAGGAAACCGATAATGCGAATGTGGTGGCAAGGGCAGAAGTATTGGAAAAGATCAATACCGGAAAAAACACCTGGGTTGTAACGTATCCGCAAGCTTTGTTTGAACGCGTTCCGACACAGAAAAAATTGTCTGAAAACACCATGCGTGTAGAACGTGGAAAGACGTATTCCATTGACTTCTTTAATGAATTGTTGCTGGAATATGGTTTCGAACGGGTTGATTTTGTGTACGAACCGGGACAGTTTTCCATTCGCGGTGGAATTGTGGATATTTTCTCGTTTTCCAACGACCAGCCTTTCCGCGTAGAATTTTTTGGTGATGAGGTAGATTCCATCCGGACCTTTGATCCGGTTTCGCAATTATCGATCAATACGCATACTCATTTTTCGGTTGTTCCGAATGTTCAGCGCCAGTTGGTATTGGACGGAAACGGAACATTTCTGGAATTTATCGGAAAGCAAACGACGTTTTGGCTGGCATCCAATGATTTGGTAAAAGCTGCTTTGGAGAGGGATTACGAAAAAGCAGTGAAGGTTTACGATCAGTTACCGAAAAACACGATAAAACACAGCTTGCCGAGTGAATTGTACATGCATCCGTCCGATTGGAAGGAGCAGGTTCAAGTGCACTCCATCGTTGAATTCGGTCCGGAATATGCGTTCAAAGCAAGCGACACAATAACGTTTGAAACCCTGCATCAACCGACGTTCAATAAAGATTTTGATTTGCTGAAAGACGATTTGATCGCCCGAAAAACTGCCGGGGCAACGAACCTGATTTTCTCCAATCAACCGAAGCAAATCGAACGATTGTACCAGATTTTTGAAGATATCGGTGCAGAAGTAGAATTTGAACCGATGAATATCGCACTGCACGAAGGATTCATCATTCCAGATTTGAAGCTGGTTTGTTATACCGACCATCAGATTTTTGAACGATACCACCGTTTTAAATTGAAGGAAGGATTCCGTCAGGCGAAACAGGCATTAACCCTGAAAGAAATTTACAACCTGCAGAAAGGCGATTACGTGACGCACATTGATCATGGAGTTGGTCAGTTTTCCGGCTTGCAAACTATTGATGTAAACGGGAAACCGCAGGAAGCAATTCGTTTGGTATACAAAGACGGCGACGTGTTGTATGTCAGTATTCACTCCTTGCACCGCATTTCGAAATTCACCGGAAAAGACGGAGCTGCTCCAAAAATGAATAAACTCGGAACGCAGGCCTGGGCAACCTTGAAGCAGAAAACCAAGAAGCGCATCAAGGAACTGGCTTTCGATTTGATTCAATTATACGCAAAACGCAAAAGTCAACCAGGATTTGCGTTTTCTCCTGACACTTACTTGCAAAATGAGCTGGAAGCTTCCTTTATGTATGAAGATACTCCGGACCAGTTGAAAGCGACACAAGCCGTGAAAGAAGATATGGAAAAAGACACTCCGATGGACCGTTTGGTTTGTGGCGATGTTGGTTTCGGGAAAACGGAAATTGCCATGCGTGCGGCATTCAAAGCTGTTGCGGATAGCAAACAAGTAGCCGTTTTGGTTCCGACAACCATTTTGAGTCATCAGCATGCGCGAAGTTTCAAAGAACGTTTCAAGAATTTTCCCGCGAACGTAGATTACATCAATCGTTTTAAATCTGCCAGGGACATCACAGCGACTTTGAAAAAAGTAGAAAGCGGGGAGATTGATATTTTGGTAGGAACACACAAAATTGTAAGCGATAAAGTGAAGTTCAAAGATTTGGGTCTAATCATTATTGATGAAGAACAAAAATTTGGAGTGGCGGTGAAAGACAAATTGAAAACACTTAAAACGACCGTTGACACATTGACATTGACTGCAACTCCGATTCCGAGAACCTTGCAGTTTTCATTGATGGGAGCTCGTGATTTGAGTATTATCAATACACCGCCCCCAAATCGTCAGCCGGTTTTAACAGAAGTAATTACCTTCAATGAAGAAAATATCCGCGATGCGATTTCGTATGAAGTGAGCAGAGGTGGACAAGTTTATTTCGTGAATAACCGATTGGCGAACATCAAAGAAATCGCTGGAATGATTTCACGCTTATGTCCGGGAGTCCGCGTGGCAATTGGTCACGGACAAATGGATGGAAAGCAGTTGGAGAAAGTGATGATGGACTTCATTCAGGGCGAATACGACGTGTTGATTGCAACCACCATTATTGAATCCGGAATTGATATTTCGAATGCGAATACGATCATCATCAACGATGCTCACATGTTCGGTTTAAGTGATCTGCACCAGTTGCGCGGTCGTGTTGGCCGCTCCAACAAAAAAGGATTCTGCTACCTTATTTCTCAGCCAATCAGTTTGTTGACTTCCGAAGCACGCAAACGTTTGGAAGCTCTTGTTCAGTTCTCCGATTTAGGTTCAGGTTTCAACATCGCGATGAAAGATCTGGACATTCGCGGAGCCGGAAACCTCTTGGGTGGCGAGCAAAGCGGATTCATTTCCGAAATCGGTTTCGAAATGTATCAGAAAATCCTCAATGAAGCCATGGACGAATTGAAAGAAGAAGAGTTCAAGGATTTGTACGACGATCGAAATACGGAAACAATGGGTGCTCACTTCGTGAAAGATTGTGTGCTGGAAACGGATTTCGAGTTGCGTATCACGGAAGACTACATCAACAACGTTTCGGAGCGCTTGAGTATTTACCAGGATTTGGATAACCTGAACACGAAAGAAGAAATCGAAGCATACAAACAACAACTGATTGATCGTTTCGGCCCGCTTCCGCGCGTAGTGAAAGAACTCTTGCGCTCTTTCGAATTGCGTTGGCTGGCCCAGGAAATCGGATTTGAAAAACTCGTTATCAAACAAGGCTCGATGATCGGTTATTTCGTGGCAAATTCACAATCCAAGTATTACGATTCCCCAATGTTTACGCAAGTCTTACGTTATGTTCAAAGCAACCCGAAAGATTGCAAAATGAGTGAGAAGAATGATCGCCTGCGTTTGCTGTATAGTCATGTAATGAATATGGATCAGGCATTTGAGAGACTGGGTGAGATCGTGTCATAATTTAGTATAAGCAGCCGGTAATGGAAAAAAAATCATATCCAAATGAAGTAGAAAAATTGCTTAAGGCAATTGATCTGTCTATTGAAGCATATAAAAAATATCCTCCTAAGGATTGGACTCCAGATATAGTAAAGACGGTTACAGCTCATTTAGAAGACCATAAAAACAGGATATTGAATGCAGAAGAGAAGTTCAAGATATTAAAATCATTGAAATATGATATTGACGCGGTTTTCACTTTTTTTCAAGAAGGAGCCGGTGAAGCTGTTGCGTATTTTTGGAAGAGAATCGAAGAAGAAGGGTTAGATTATGAACGGGTAAATAAGCTGGAAAAAATTCTGAAAAGAGGAAAAATCAAGGGAATAGTCGAATATGATTATGTGATTGATATTATTTTGGTTGCTGAACAAAAACAATGGATAACTGTTGAAGAATTAAAAAAACTAAATCAAATGATTGGTGAATACGAATCAAAGAGAAAACGTAAATGAAATTCACCAGCAAAAAAGACCCTTTTTTCAGTATTTTGATTTTGGGCACAGTTGCTTTGCTGTTTGGACTCCCGGTTTTGGGAATCATTTTCGGTTGGTTTGATCAATCCGATTTTTGGATTGCAATTCCTTTTTCAGTGATCATTTTCTTGCTCCTTTGGATTTATTTCGGAACAAGTTACGAACTAACTGAAACGGAATTGATCTATCGGAGCGGGCCTTTGAGGGGAAGAATTGAAATCAGTCAGATTCATGAAATCAGGAAGGGAAAAACACTTTATGCGGGTTTGAAACCAGCTACATCGGGAAAGGGTTTGATTATCAAATATCGGAAATTCGATGAAATTTATATCAGCCCGAATACAAATGAATCATTCATTGAAAAGATTGTAACTCGCAACAAGAACATCGTTATCTCCGAATAAAAACAGACTAAAAGAAAAACCCCCGGTCATTGAGCGAAGTCGAAATGCCGGGGGTTTGTATTATAAAATCTCGCTCAAGGAAACATTGCTGTTGTAAAATGAGACGATTTCGTTTCTGCTGCCGTCGAAGTAAAACTTCAAAATGTAGTCCGCCAAATAATCACGGTACTGCTCACGACCAATCTTCGGAAGATAAATGTAGCCTCTTCCCATTGGCTTGTGTTTGATGAATTTCTTGCGTTCCAGGATTCGAACAATTGTAGAGACGGTGTTGTAAGCCGGTTTGGGGTTTGGATACAAATCAACAATTTCCTTCACTGTTGCTTTTTCTAGTTTCCAAAGCCTTAACATAACCTTCTCTTCCGCGGGTGTTAGTCTTTCCATGTTATATTATTTTGTGGTAATGTTGCGAATCTAACAAAAAAAGACAAATTCTCCAATTATTCTACTTATAATTTTAGTTTCAGTTTTAAGTCCTTAGATAAACCATCTTTATTCAGGTAAATATTGATCGTTTTCATGCGGAAATAATGCTCGGAAACATACAGATATCCTTGAGGTAAGTTATCTGTCCCCCAGGAGTTTTTAACCAGAAAGAAACGTGTTCCGTTTTGATCTTTAAACAATCCTACAATGTGCATTCCGTGGTCATCAGTCGTTAGTTTTCCGTCGTAACCATCCTGGCGTTTTTCTTGTGTAATGGTTTGTTCTTTTACCGGCTCAAGGAATGCATTGGATGTTTTAGCAGCACCTGCGTCGTTGAATGATTTATTGTCTTTTCCACGCGTTTGAATCGTTGATTCGTCTTCCGGGATAATTGCAATTCCCTGGCGGAAGTTGAATCCTTTTTCTGAAACATCAGCTCCCCAAGCTAAAGTGTATCCGTTTTTCAATGCATTTTCCGCAACCGAAACCAGGTCTTCCAACGGAACGTTGTAGCTGTCTCCCCAAGCCCAGTTATCCGGAATCGCGATCTCGCAAGGTTCGTAGAAAGGATCGTTGCTGAAAGAAGTAATGGATACGTAATCATTCATTTTCAATCCCAATGAATTGGCGTAAGTCATCGGAGTATATTTTTTTCCGTCAAATGTAAATTCAGTGATATCCGGACCCAAATAAGCGTCTAAAAGAGAAGAGAATGCTTTTTTCCATTCTTTTCCGATTCCGTGTCCTTTTTGAACTTCTGCCAAAACAGTTTGCATGAAACTGTTCAATACTGAAAACAATTCTTCGTGATTGTAAGTCGTTTTTCCGTTTGATAAACCGGTATACACACTTTTAGGAACAATTCCGTAGCGTTTGATCACGTAAGGAATATCGTGGAAAGCACCACCTTCACTGAAATTGATCTTTCCGTCCATGCGGATGAAACGGTCAGCTTTTGCTTCGTAAGCCTTGCGGACAATGTACATTTCAGATAATTCTGCCGGATTTTTGTGTCCCAAACGAATCAATTCGCTTTCAAAAAAAGAGAGAGAAGAAAAACTCCAGCAAGTACCTGTCATCCCCTGGTTTTCAACCGGAGTTGCGTCCAATTGTACCACTTTGGTGAATTGATATTTGCTATCAGGAGCATTCGTTACGGTTTGACTAATTGCAAATTGAGTACTCAGAGCCAGAACCCCGAATAAAATATGTTTTTTCATGTTTCTAGTTTATGGCCCTAAAAATAGGAATTTAACCGCAAACAGACTTGTTATTTAATGTATTAGTTGAAAGCGCCTTCCGGGAAGCGAACGAACCAAACCTTTGAATTCCAGGTTTAACAAATCGCAGGTAACTTCACTGATTGTGAGAGAAGACAAATAGCCGATGGTGTCGAGATTTAATTCGGGTTTGCTGCGGAGAACAGACATAATTTTTTCTTCCCGCTGATTTAGATCTACGAACAAAGTGCGTTGCCGGTCTTCTTTTGACTCATTTGTTTGCCAATTCATCAGTTCCACAAGATCCGATGAATGTCGAATAAGCATGGCCTGATTCTTTTGAATCAAATTCAAACATCCTTTTGAAAAAGGCCGTGTGATATCTCCCGGATAAGCAAAAACATCCCGGTTGTAATCTGCCGCCAGGTTTGCTGTAATGAGAGATCCGCCTTTTTCGCCGCTTTCAATCACAATGGTTGCATCACTTAGTCCGGCAACAATCCGGTTTCTCATCGGGAAATGTGCCGGCTCGGGTTTCTGACTAGGAATGAATTCACTGATAATTCCCCCGGTTTCCAGCATGCGTTCTGCAATTTTCCGGTGCTCACTCGGATACATTTTGGCCAAACCATGACCCAAAACTCCCCATGTAGGTAAATGAAACTTTAATGCTTCCTGATGTGCGCAAATGTCAATTCCATAAGCCATTCCACTTACCACCGTAACATCATGACCGGATAATCCTTCAATCAGTTCCTGTGTAAGCGCTTTTCCATAATCTGTTGCATGACGGGTCCCCACAACTGAAATCAATTTCGGAGGATTCCAGTCAATGTTTCCTTTGCTGTAAAGTAACAGCGGAGCATCGGCACATTGTTTTAACCTTCTCGGGTAATTCTTTTCCGTAAAGAAAACGGTTTTTGCACCGATTCGTTCCAAT
Source organism: Fluviicola sp. (assembly GCF_030151805.1). GTDB lineage: Bacteria > Bacteroidota > Bacteroidia > Flavobacteriales_D > Crocinitomicaceae > Fluviicola. The sequence goes on along the minus strand of NZ_JASLCN010000013.1, from coordinate 7,218 downwards.
TCCTGAATGACCTTATCTGCTTGAATCAAAGCATTTAAGCGCAATTTTTGTGACACAAAATCTGCAGGAACTCCCGGAATTTTGGCAAGATTCAAACGTTTCTCCGCAAAAAAGGCTTCCAGATCATTGAAGTGCGAAACAATAATACGGGCTCTTCGACTTCCGATACCACTTAAAAAGGTAAGTGCAATTTGATGATGAATAGTTGTGAAATTCAATTTTTTGGTACTTTGGTCTCTTGAAGATATGAAAATTCTGCGTTATGAAACAACTACTACTCCTACTTTTTTTGCTCCCAAAAATGCTTTTTTCGCAAGAGATTGTCGGAACGGTTTTAAATGCTGAAACAAGGGAAACAATCCCGTTTGCTCAGGTAAGTATTGTTGGCGGAGTTCAGGTTTTGACGAATGAAAACGGAGAATTTTCCTTGAAAATCAATGGATTTCCTGCTACATGCATTATTTCGGCAGCGGATTATTATACAGATACAATACAAATCATTTCTACACGGATTGAAGTGGTTCAATTGAAACCATTACCGGTTCAAGAATTAGGTCCTGTAGTCATAGCGGCTTCGAGGAGAAAACAATCGGTGGAGGAATTAACCATTTCTTTGGACATCATTAAACCCGAACTAATTGCCAACAAAGGAATCACAGATTTGGAACAGGCAGTTGATCAGGTTCCGGGGGCTTATGCGATGGACGGACAGGTAAGTATTCGCGGAGGCAGTGGTTTTACGTATGGAGCAGGAAGCCGGGTGCTGGTTCTTTGGAATGAAATTCCACTGCTTTCGGCCGATGTTGGAGATGCAAAATGGAATGCGATTCCGATTGAAAATGTACAGCAAATCGAAGTGATCAAAGGAGCATCTTCTGTTTTGTACGGATCAGGAGCCTTAAACGGAATGATCTCTTTGATTGAAAAAGAACCAACTGAAAAAGCGGCCTTGAATGTGCAGGTCCAGGGCGGAGTATACGATAATCCGAAAAGAGCTTCTTTAAAATGGTGGTCTAAAAACCCACAGTTTTACCAGGGAGATTTGACCTTTTCAAAACAATTCGGGCGTTTCGGATTGACTTTGGGAGCTTATGGTTACACCAACGACGGTTATCGCCAGGGTGAAACGGAAGATCGCGGCCGATTTAACGGAACGATCAGCTACCGACCGAAGAATATCAAGAACTTCAAAGCGTCTTTGGGCTGGAACGCACAATTACAGAAAACGGGAAATTTCATCATCTGGCAAAGCGATAGTTTGGCGTATCAACCTTTTGGAGGTGCCGATACAAGTTTGCCGGGTTCGAGTCTGACATACAACCGCGGAATCAGAGTTTCCGTTGATCCGACGGTTAAGTACATTGATAAGTTCGGGAACAAACATCAGCTGAGAGGGCGATTGTATTTTATAGATAATAAGAACTTCACGAATCTGTCTCAAAGCTCGAAATCAGAAGTGTGGTACGGGGATTATCAGTTTCAGCGTTCCTGGAGTAATAATTCCTGGGTGTTGACGACCGGAGTAACTGCGATTGCAAACGAGGTCAGATCGTATTTGTTCGGGGATCACAACTCGCTCAACGGAGCGTTGTATTTGCAGGGAGAAAAGAACTGGAAGAAACTGAATATCGTTTTCGGAGTTCGCGGAGAGTATTTCCAGCAAGATGGAAGAAAGGGAGATTCGGATTATTACTTTGGGAAAGACTCTACCAAAAAAATCCCGATTCGTCCCATTATCCGATCCGGAATTCACTACGCGGTGGCGAAACACACACATTTGCGTGCATCCTTCGGGCAAGGAGTTCGTTATCCTTCAGTGGCGGAACGCTATACAACAACTTCGGTAGGAGGTTTAGTTATTTTCCCGAATCCGGGTTTGAAACCGGAAACCGGTTGGGCAGCTGAAATTGGGGTGAAACAAGGTGTTAAAATCGGGAAATGGAGAGGATTTGTGGATCTTGCCGGATTTATCAATCACTACGATAACATGATGGAATTTACCTTTGGAAACTATATCCCGGATTCAATTCCACTCAATTTCTTCAATCCGAATGCTCCCGGATACTATAAGAAATGGTTCGGATTCAGAGCTCAGAATGCGGAATCTGCGCAAATTGCCGGTGCAGAAATTTCCATTTCGGGAGAAGGGAAAATCGGTCCGGTTTCTGTTTTGGCCTTATTGGGTTATACGTATATGAATCCCATTTCAAAAAACCAGGATTCAGCTTATCGTGCAACATTCTCAGACACGTCATCCAATTTGCTGAAATACCGCTTCAAACATTTGGCGAAAGCAGACATTCAATTGGAATACAAGGGAATCAGTATCGGAGGATCCATGCGGATGAACAGTTACATGCAAAACATCGATGCCATTTTTGAAAACGGAATTTTAGGTCAGCAAATTCTTCCGGGTTTGAAAAGATACCGTCAAGAACACAACAGATTAACCATCGTTTTTGATGCGCGGATCGGGTATACTTACAGGGAAAAATACAAGATAGCGTTCATCGTGAACAACATTGCGAATGCCGAATACATGACACGTCCCGGAGATGTGCAGGCGCCGAGAAGCTTTATGTTGCAGCTGAGTTATAAGTTGTAGAAAGTTTAAATTCCTATCGGGGTCAAAAAGGTCAAGAGATATCCTGAACGAACATACCGTACGTTTTATTATCATGTACGGAAAATTGCAACACTCTTTTCGTAACGAATTCATTTCTTTGCTCTTAAAATCAGAGAAATGAAAGACCTATTGCTACTCTTAATCTGTGGAGGGATGATTTGCTCCTGCACCATTACAAAACGCCACTTCGGCTCAGGATATTATGTAGAGTGGAACCGGAAGGTCCGAACAGGAGCGGATTCGGATGAATCTTCGAAAATGAAGTTGACCGACACGTATGCTGCAAAAAGAAACAACATCGAATCAGACTCTTTAATCACGGACCAGGCTGAAAGTACTGCACAAGTTGCCATTGCTGCGGTTTCTGAACTTGAAACCAAACAAGTAATCGAAGATCAAAAAGTAGAGAAATCACCATTTCAATCCCAGGTGGATATTCGCATAAGCCGGGAAATTAAAACGAATGAATCCAAAGTAACGAGGGAAAAAGAGGATGAGGTAGAAGTTACAGAACGAAGAATGCACCCACTCATGTGGGGAATTTGGGGAATGTGGAGCATCGCCATTGCCTGCATGTTCTTCGTGACTTTTTATGCGGAAGCCTTGATAGGTGTTGGATTGGGATTTTTCATCGCAATGATTTTTGCCATCATCGTCATTCGTGGGATACGCAAGCACCCGGAAAAATACAGGTTTAAAAGATTGACTTATCCTTTTGCAATACTGGCTATTGTTTTCGGTGGAATTGCACTTGCAGGTCTGTTGCTTTTTCTTGCAGGAGGATATGGGATCAGTTATTAAGTCGATCCGAAAAACCGCACAATCACTTTCGCTTTCGCTTTCCCGACAATAGCGGCCAGACTTTCTTCGTTTTGTTCCTTCACGCGCTTCACGGATTTGAATGCTTTGATCAAATCCTGGACGGTTTTTTCACCGATTCCCGGAATTTGTTCCAACTCGTTGTTCAAAGCACTTTTACTTCTGCGGTTCCGGTGATGTGTAATTCCAAAACGGTGCGCTTCGTTTCTCAGATGCTGTATGACTTTCAGCGTTTCCGAACGTTTATCCAGGTAAAGAGGCAAACTATCTCCCGGGTAAAACAACTCTTCCAGACGTTTTGCGATACCGATAATGGCTATTTTCCCGCGAAGGTCTAATTTCTCCAAAGCTTCCAAAGCCGCTCCAAGTTGTCCTTTTCCACCGTCGATGATAATCAGTTGCGGAAGCGGCTGTTCTTCTTCCAGCAAACGCTTGTAACGGCGGTAAACGGCTTCACGCATCGTAGCAAAATCATCCGGGCCCTCAACGGTTTGTACGTTGAAATGGCGGTAATCTTTTTTGCTTGGTTTGGCATCTTTGAACACAACACAAGCCGAAACGGGGTTTGTTCCCTGGATATTGGAGTTATCAAAACACTCGATGTGAACCGGTAATTCTTTCAGGCGCAAATCCGTTTTCATGGTTTCCAGGATGCGGTTCGTATGTTTTTCGGGATCTTTTATTTTTTCCTGTTTGATCTTCTCCAAACGATAGAATTTGGCATTGCGCAGCGATAAATCAATCAATGCCTTTTTATCTCCACGTTGAGGAGCGAAGAAGCGAACACCTTCCATTTCCCAGTCAACATTGGATTCCACCAGTATTTCCTTTGCTTCGCTTTGAAAACGTTCCCGTAATTCAGGTAAAACAAACGTGATGATATCTCCCTGTTTTTCATCCAGTTTACGCTTTACTTCAACCGTAATTCCATGAATAATCGCTCCGTAGTTGATCACCAGGTAATTGACAAAAACCGTGTCATTGTCTTCTACCATGGTTACGACATCCACCTGGTGAATGGTCGGAGAAACAACCGTTGATTTGGCCTTGTATTTTTCAAGAATCTCAATCCGCGTTTTGATATCGTGCGCCTCTTCAAAACGAAAATCACCGGATGCCTGCAGCATCAATTGTTTCAGATTTTGAATCACGGAACTGATATTTCCTTTCAGAATTCCTTCAATCTGCTCAATCATTCCGTTGTATTCGGGCGCTTTTTGCTTTCCTTCACACGGGCCTTTGCATTTTCCGATGTGGTATTCCAGGCAAACTTTGTAGGAACCTTTTTCAATTTTGTTTGCCGATAGATCCAGGGCACAGGTTCTGAGTGGAAACAAGTCGCGGATCAGATCCAGCAAGGTATGCATGACTCTTCCACTTGGATATGGGCCATAATAGCGTGAGCCGTCTTTCACCAAAATCCGGGTAGAAAAAACCCGCGGAAACGGTTCTTTTTTAACACAAATCCAGGGATAGGTTTTATCGTCTTTAAGCTGAATGTTGTATTTGGGAAGATACTTCTTGATGAGGTTGTTTTCCAGCAAAAGTGCATCCATCTCGGTATCCACGACAATGTATTGGATATCGGCAATTTTCTTTACGAGAATATACGTTTTTGCATGCTCGTGATTCTTATTGAAGTAAGAAGAAACCCTTTTTTTCAGGTTTTTTGCCTTTCCTACGTAAAGAATCGTCCCGTTTTTATCGAAATACTGATACACTCCCGGCTTTTCAGGCAGGGTTTTCAGTTTTAATCCGATATCCATTTTTTTGTCCTCCACTATGTAAAGTTAAACAAGAAGTACGAAAATCATCGTTTCTGAGTGAAGAGAAATAATTGCTTAAAGACTAAAGTTTTGGGAATTAATCTATTTTTGTATAAACGTCAATAAGATGAGAAGAGTTATTGTTTTTTCCACATTGTTAATTGCTTCGGCAAGTGTTTTGGTGAATTGTAACGGGTCCAAGAAATTAGGTTCCGGAATTAACCTTTTTCCTGTTGAACAGGACAAGCAATTAGGCGCTCAGGTAGCTGCAGAGATTGATGGAAACCCGAAAGAATATCCTTTGCTGGATTCCGCATCGAACAAAGAAATTTATCAATATCTCTACAAGATCAGAAATACGATCTTGAATTCGGGTCAGGTAAAACACAAGGACAATTTTGCATGGAGATTGCGAATCATTCATGACGATAGTACTTTGAATGCGTTTTGTACGCCGGGTGGATATATTTATGTGTATACCGGAATTCTGAAATATTTGGACAATGAAGCTCAGCTGGCGGGAGTTTTGGGTCACGAGATCGCTCATGCGGATTTCAGACATTCGACGCGCCAGATGACACAGATGTATGGTGTGGAGGCATTGCTTGCAATCGTTGCCGGGAATCGCCAGCAGTTATCGCAGATTACAGCGGGGCTGATCGGATTGAAATTCTCCCGTAATCATGAAACAGAAGCCGATAAAGGTTCGGTAACTTATTTATGTCCGACGGTTTACCAGGCAGATGGAGGAGCAGGGTTTTTCGAAAAGATCAATGCTTCGGGAGGTTCACGCACACCGGAATTTTTGAGTACACATCCGAATCCGGAAAACAGAATTGAAGCATTTAGAAATTATAAAATAGAATTGGCTTGTCAGGGAGTGAACGATTTCACCACTGAATATAAAAGGATGATAGCCAAATTACCTAAATAACGTATGCAATTATTTTTAGAAGACGGGAGTTATGTGTTAACCAATGAAGGAATCGATTGTTCGATCCCATTGGAAGGAAATGAACAAAATGTTCGTGCCTGGTATGTCGCACCGCCAAGTATCGAACCGGTTCGTGAGAACGGATGGGTTGGTGCTGTTGCTGAAGGCGGAAGCGTAAATTTCCGTTCCATTCAGTTTAACCCGCATGGGCATGGAACGCATACGGAATGTCTCGGACACATTACTCCGGAAGTTCATTCGGTGAATGGTGTGTTGGACAAATTACTTTACAAAACGATTTTAATTACCGTTCAACCGGAAATCCGGATTCAGGCTGACGGATCGGTCGACAGAGTGATTACAGCGGCAAGTTTTACAAACCGCCTGGACGAGCAAAAAGCGGAAGCGCTCATGATCCGGACTCTTCCGAACGATTCGGGGAAAATGCATTTGAATTATTCGGATACAAATCCGGCATATTGCGACGTGGATGTATTGGCTGTTTTGGATAACCTGGAGGTGAGCCATTTGTTGGTAGATACGCCGTCTGTTGATCGCGAAAAGGACGATGGAGTTCTGGCTTTTCATCATGGATTCTGGGGTGTTCCTGAAAAACCGCGGTTTGACAGAACAATTACAGAAATGGTTTATATTTCAGATGAAATTGAAGACGGGGAATACATGTTGAATTTACAAACGGCCCCTTTTGTAAATGATGCAACACCAAGCAGACCCGTTTTGTTTCCGTTACATCGAAATGCAGAGGATTAAAAAAGATTATATTTGCTAATAAATTAGAAAGTGGCCTTATTTTTGGGGTTCAGAATTTGACAAATTATAGAAACATGAAACGAATTTTTGCTTTTGCAGTTTTAGCTTTTCTTGTAGCAAGTTGTGCTCAGAAAATTCCTTACACAGACCAGGTAAAACAGGATTTTGATTTATCTCCGGAAAATATGACGAAGGTTCAGTTTTATACCTCTTCCAATATTATCCTGGAAAAAAGCCAATCTTCCGGAAATCAGGGAACGGGAACTTCGGGTGAGTTGGTGGTTAGTTCTTCCAAAACACAG
>NZ_JASLCN010000471.1 GCF_030151805.1 Fluviicola sp. | reverse complement strand
GCACTCATACAAAGAGTAGAACAACATACGTTTCGTATACAAATTCGTAAATCCGTCTTTTTCAATGCGCTCGATCTGTGGCAATACGTTACAGTATTGTTTTGCTCCGAACAATGAACTTGCATAACGGTAACGAGCTTCGTCCGTATCGTTCAGTTTCAGATACTTTTCCCAACATTCGATTGCAGCAGCATACTGATCGAATAAAATGTTCAACTCTGCATTTTCGCGGTACGCAGGTGCGTAGTTCGGATCAGCAGCCTGAGCTTTTTTGTACTCTTCGTTTGCCAGCTTATAGTTTTGAACGCGTTGGTAAATCTGAGCTTTACGTACGATTACTTTTGCAGAGTTCGGATCAATTGCCAGTGCATTGTTGTATTGTTCTGTAGCTGCGGAAGCATTCGAAGCACTTTGAGCGAGCAAAACGTCCCCTAATAATACGTAAGCATCCAGATTTTTAGGATCCAGTTTAATCGCATCACGCAAATAGATCTCAGCCAATTTCAGGTTTTTCAACGGACCTGTTGCATATGTTTCAGCAATACGGTGAAGTACTACCGGGTTTTTGCGTTTTGTTTTTTTGATCAATTCACAAAATTGTGAGCTTGCTGTTGCAGTATCACCGGAAAAATAAATTGCTTTGGATGCAGCAACCATTCCGAGTTTGTCTTCCGGGTTAATAGAACCCGCTTTTTTCCACATTTGGATTGCCTGGTCCTTCTCATCAACAATAGCGTAAAAATTTCCGAAAAAGAAAGCGTTCTCTACGCTGCTTGGATCAGCCTGAACCAACTTTTCATACTCCTTGCGCGCTAAATCATAACGCTCATTTTCCGTTTTCTTGTTTGCGTCTTGCAATGTTTGAGCCTGTACAGCTGTTCCTAAACCTAGTGCAAAAACGAATAGTTTTAACTTGTTCATGTTATTTTGTCTTTTCAACGTATGGATGCATTATACAATTCCTTTGCCAAATTAGTATAAACTGATCAAATCGAAGTATTTCTTAACGATTATTTCATACAAATCGACTTGGATGTGTGCTTCATTGATTGAAGTGAAGCGTATTGAAATTGAATGATATTTTTCTGAAAATCAATCGTAAAAGTAACGGCTCAAGGGGGTTCAAACGTTCAAAGAGTTCAATTTGGATTTGAACTTTTGAACTTATTGAACTCTTTCTACTCTGTTATAAAGTTGATTTCTCTTGGGGTTCCTTTTCCAGGACCTAATTCACATTTTTCCAGAAGTAATTGACCTTGTCTTCCGGAAAGAAAATGAATAAATCCGGTGTTTAATCCGTCGGGAGCTCCTGAATTGATATACCAGACCGGTCGGTAGAACGGGTATTTTTTCTCGGTGATAGAAGCTTTATCTGCTCTCCAGTAACTTCCTTCCTGATCCTGAATTGCAACAGTGCGGAATTGTTTCAAACGGTTTTTTACAACTGAATCATCGAAATCGCTGATGAAGTTGTAGCCAATTACTCCAAGGGTTAAAGGATGCTCCTGAACATATTTGATCAACTCTTTGGTCGATTTGGTTGCGTGAACACCTTCCCCGTAAGGGACACCTTTCAACCAATTCAGCATGTAATTGAAATTAGCGGATTGAACACGGTCAAAAACCACTTCAACCGGTTTTTTGGAAGCGGGCCAAACAGCATTTTTCCCCGTAAGCATAGCTTTTAGCTGCGCTTGCGTCAAAAGTGTGTCATTATTCCCCAAATTGACGATGAAAACAACGGCATCATGGGCAAAAATTTCGCTTTCAACCTGGATATTGGAAGTCCGTAGACTTTTTTTCTCTTTATCCGTGAAATCCCTTGAAACGAAGATTGTTCGTGTTTTTCCATGAGCCATGGCATTCATAGCATCTGTTTCGCTGGTATAAACAAAGTCGAGCTGAGCATCCGGGAAAGTCCCCATAAACGTATAGCTCGCTGTTTCCATCAAAGGTTGGTAAGATTCGTCCGCGTAGAATGTTTTTTGTCCTTTTCGGGGAGTATCTTTTGGTTTGGATTGGTCGCATGCTGAAAGTAACATGCTGGTTCCGATAATCACTAAAAATGGTTTGAGCTGTCTCATCTTTTTTCTTTTCTGTCGTTTCGAATACCAATATACAAACGATAACCGCGATAGAATGCGTAAAGCAACAACATGGCGATCATGATTTGTCTTTTGGGACCGAATAGCGTCTGTAAAATCAAATCGGTGAAAAGCAGGTAGCCGGCAAAGATCAAACACATGATGATCATGAAACCGGAAATAAAATAAGTGACGTTTTTGTACATATCGGATGAAAAAAATCCCCCTCGGCAGAGCCGGAGGGGGATAAATTTTGAATAACTATATTAATTCAATTTGAAGGATACCGGAAGTGAGAAAGTAGAGTTTACTGCTTTACCATTCACTTTTCCAGGAGCCCATTTCGGCATTCCTTTTACAACCCGGATAGCTTCCTGATCACACTCAGGACAGTCGGTTACACCTTTCTTCACTTTTACGTTAGAAATGAAACCGTTTTCACTGACTACGAATTGAAGGTAACATTTACCTTGTAATCCCATTTCAACGGCTGTTTGCGGGTACTTGATGTTTTCACTCAAATACTTCAACAATGCAGCACGACCACCAGGGAAATCAGCAGCCTCATCTACGATGTCGTAAATAATCTCTTCTTTTTTCTCTACTTTTTCCTCTTTCGGTTTCGGAGGAGTCGGGTCTACTTTTGCAAACGGGTCACCTTCGTTCTCGTTCGTTGTCGTGGAAGCTTTCGTGTCTTCCAATTCAGATTGAAGAGGTGGAGGATTTGTTACTTCATCATCCGTTACTACAGGAGGTAAGAACTGGATGGTTTTCTCCATCGGCGGAATTTCCGGTTCAAGAGGTTCAATAATATCCTCTTTGTCCAAAGGAGCATCCACAGCAAAAGCTGTCAAGTCCAAGGGAGATTCTTTGGGTTTTTCTTCCGGAAGGGTCATAATGAACTTATAAATCCCGAAAGTGGTCCCAATGAACAGAATCACACCAGCCATTACAAGTAACAAGTTTCTGCTGTAATTTCTACGGATCTGATACGCACCATATTCATGGTTACGGTCTTCAAATACGATGTCATTACGCTCTGTAGATGTTACTTGCTGCCAGCTTTTAGAGCTTAAGTACTCGTATAACGAAATACCTGCTACTAATAGAATTACGATTGCTATTAACATATTACTTCTTTAATGTTTTGTCTAACAATGCCTGTTCGCTGTTCATGATATCAACCGGAGCAATGACCCCGATGGATGCGATGTACAACTCATCAATCACGTCAATGAAGTTTCGTGTCTTCGCCTTCATATCTGTTTTTACCAGTACTTTCAACGCTTTGTTATCTTTCTTCGCTTCATTCAAATCTTTTTTATAAACCGAATCATTGATTTGCTTGCGTTGCAGTTTTCCGTCTAATTCCAACTTCTTGTTCAAAACAAATTTGTTTTCATCTGCAAGAAGCTTGCGAATTCCGGTAGGACCAAAGTCTGTTTCAGTCAATTCTGTTGCCGGTTTTCCTTTGGTATTTCCTTCCGGGTAAAACTCACCTTTGTAAAAGAACAAACGATCATCAGAAACAATAAAGGTAATCGCGTTGTTTACCAATTGATCTTCTTTTGGTTGTTCTGGCTTTTCGGGATCTTTCGCCGGATAAACCAAGCTCATTACTTTTGGTTTCGCAAATGTTGAAGTCAATACGAAGAATGTCAACAACAAGAAACCTAAATCCACCATGGGAGTCATATCGATGCGCGCAGGACTTCTCTTAGGACGCTTTTTGCCTCCTTTTTTGCCTCCGCCGTCATCTTGTGCTAATTCTGCCATTTTTTCTTGCTATTTTATTAATGTCGTACTGGTGCTGCCTCTTGCGAAGTCACAAAGTTCAAGTTATTCAAATTCAGGTCGCGGAATGTTTCAATTGCGCTTTTCACACGCACATATTCCGCATCCATTGCTGCTTTCAATACAAACTTCGGTTTGTAATCATCCGCTTTTAATGGAGCTGCATTCTTACCTTGTTTCGCACTTTCTTCTTCAAACATTTTCTTTCCGTAATCCAGCATTTCGCGGTTTGCGAAATTGACCCAGTCTTTCAATTCATTGTGTGTACTGTCTGAAGGAATTCCTGTTTCAGTAGGGAAATTCTTTCTTCCTTCACCATCCAACGAAAGGTATTGCGGAAGTTGGTTCATGGAGCATCCAATACTTGTAATTCGTGCGAATTCTTTGATATTGTCTTCACTCAACGGAACCTTGTACTTAGCTGCCATTTGGGCAAGTACTTTTTTACGAACCTCTTCACCTGTACAGGAAAAGAAAATACGACCTCCTTTATCAACAGTTACCAATACCAAAGTCTTTTCCGGAATTTCTTTGTCTCCGATAGACGATGGAATAGAAACTTCAACTGGTTCATCAGTACGGAATGTTGCTGCAAGCATGAAGAAAGTAACCAACAGGAACGCCAGGTCAACCATCGGCGTCATGTCGATGGATGGGGATCCTTTGGGTGTTTTAATTTCTGCCATTCCTTAGTATATTATACCGTTTAACGGATATTAGTTATTAGCATTGAAGTTTTGAACGATAGCAAATCCAGCCTCATCCATTGCATGTGTCATTTGGTCAATCTTCGTGTTGAAGAAGTTGTACATTACAGTTGCAACAGTAGAAGCGAAGATACCAAAGAACGTGTTGATCAAGGCCTCAGAGATACCGATAGATAGTTTCGTTGTATCCGGAGTACCAGCACCCATCGCCTGGAATGATTTGATCATCCCCAATACCGTTCCGATCAAACCGATCAATGTACCAATAGATACACACGTAGAGATAATAACCAGGTTTTTAGACATCATCGGAAGCTCCAATGAAATTGCTTCTTCGATTTCAGCTTTGATGATTTCTGATTTTTGCTCTTTATCCAAAGAAGCATCTTTACTTACAGACTCATATTTCTCTAATCCTGCACGAATAACATTCGCCAAAGATCCTTTTTGCTTATCACACTCTTCCAAAGCACCCTGGATATCGTTTGATTCCATCAAATCCTTGATGTTTTCAACGAATTTGTTGATGTTTCCGCGACCTTTAGTTTTAGAGATGCTGATGAAACGCTCAACAGAGAAAATGATAACGATTAAGTTAACCGCCATCAAGAAAGGTACGATAATACCACCTTTGTAAATCGTTCCAAGGGTGTTTCCATCGATTGGGTGTTCATTCACATCCCCGTTAACGAAGTTTGATGGATCTCC
>NZ_JASLCN010000509.1 GCF_030151805.1 Fluviicola sp. | reverse complement strand
CTGTTAATTGTGTGCCAAACCCAACTGCAACAGCTTATGGTTACTTACCTAATTTCCCTACTCCGGTTGCCGCGGAAAATGCAAAATACTATGATGCTGCATACTGGTATCAGAAAAACGGGAATTTCATTACTCTTAACCGTAACAATAACATCGGACAACGTATGCAGCAATTGTATTCTTACCAAACGAATACAAATAAGCTGACACAAGCTAGTTTTCAATTCACTAACGGAACTCCGGCTTTGTATAACTATACCTATGATGGAAATGGAAACCTGCTTACTGATCCAAGAAACGATGTGAACAACATTACATATTCGTTCTTTGATGATTTACCAACTTCAATCACTAAAACAAATACCAGTCAAAGTATTTATCGTTACTTCAGGGGGGCACGCTCCGTAAAAGAATATTCGGATACAGACAAGGAGTATTATATAGATCAAATCATTCTGGATCAAAATGGAGTCGTAAAAAGCTATCAAACGGCAGCAGGATATTCCATACTTGTAAATGGCAAAATGCAGTATCACTACCAGTTGAAAGATTGGGTAGGCAGTACACGTATTACTCTTGATAATGGTGGGGTTATTGAAAATGCAATTGATTACTACCCATACGGAAAAACAATGCCTGCCCGTGAGTACTACAGCACAAATCAAGAAGGCTATAGATATGGGTATACTGGTCATGAATTAGATGGTGTAACAGGATATCAATACCACGGCGCACGTTACTATGATCAAGATTTAGCAAGATACATGAGTGTTGACCCTTTAGCGATGCAATTTCATGCCTGGTCTACTTACAACTACGTAATGGGCAACCCGATCATGCTGACCGATCCAACAGGAATGGGACCACAAGGATGGGTTGGAAAAGTCAATGAAAATGGGAATACTGTATGGGAATATCGTGAAAATGTAAACTCCGCAAGTCAACTACCTGAAGGATATACGGAGTTTGCTCCTGATGGAACAACAATTCAGTCAACAGATGGTTCTTACTATAGACTTGGAAAAGGAAGTGCAGATCCGATATCAGCTACCGACTTTAAAGCAAGTCACGGAGTATTTGAGGCAGGTAAATATTACAAACTTGGAAATTATGGTTGGGAAGAAGCAGGAGTTGTTCAAGTCGGTGCTGTATCTGCAATGGAAGCAGCAACAACTGAGTTTCTCTTTCAACAATGGCAAGGTGAATTTATGGCTGAAGATTTCCGAAGTACTCATTGGTTCGATTATTACTTACAAGAACAAGGGCGTTTAGCACAACTTGAGAAGTTAAAATATGATTTTGCCCGGACACAAAACATCTTTGGACTAATGTATGAAATTTCTCCGGCTTCATCCATTCCTGATATTGCCGGTAATATTCAGACGGGTAGTTATTGGACTGCCGGTGGTATTGCGGCATTGGAACTTACCCCTTTTGATGAAGTTGCAGATGCAATTAGAGCTAATAAGAGAGCTTTTAGAAGTTTTAAGTCGTTGAACGGATCTGCTGGAGTGAGAATGGAATGGCATCACGTTGTAGAACAACATGCAGATAATGTTCTTAAATTTGGACATGAGGTAATTCAAAATTCAGACAATCTCATTCGATTGGACGTAAATCTTCATAGGTTGGTTACAGGACATTACAATTCTAGAGGACCAGAAGGTTTTTCTAGGGTTAGGGATTATGTAAAAACACTAAGTTTTAACGAACAGAGAGAGTACGGACTGAAAATCATGAGACAAGTTGGTTGGAAACCTTAAATTAAAAATAGACAATTGTATGAATTCGTTTAAAGAAAAATATTTTGAATTGGTGTTACAGTATGCTTCATTTCAGAGGCAAGGCTTTGAAACAACACCCGTAGTTAAATCTGAATTAGCGAAATATGTTCGAAAATCTAATGCTGTACGAGACAAAATTAGTGCTCTTTGTAAACAAGCGAAAGATGAAGGATACTTAAATGACATTAATGAGTTTATGTTCCATGAAGACAAGTATGTTCGCTGTTTATCAGCAATGTACTGCTTATTTACCGATCCAAAAGTTGCTGAGAAAGTTTTGGAAGAAATAGACAATCTTCCTGTTCCAAATCATGCTGCCCCTCTTGCATTCACCACTTTAGAAGTTTGGAAAAAGGGACTGCTAAAACTTTAATGGTTTGTTATTATGTAGTATGAACTGATGAAAACATTAAAAGAAAAGTATTCATAATTCAAAACACCTTTTATTTGAAATCGAGTAGGTAAAGCAAATACCTACTCGATTATTCACCACTATTTTCTTTTCACTGAACAAAAAGTAACAGTAAAGCACAAAGGTTACTTCTAAATACAATTTTGCTATAAACTATTGTCTCATTAAATTCTAAAATGCGATGACAACTATTGACTATTCACAAGTAATTATTCGATTAATAAGAGCCGATCTTCGTAATACTCAGATCGTAAAGTTCCTTTCTTTTTTTTACACGAACGCATCCAATTACAGGCTTAATCTTTACGAAGATATATTTGAACTTATGCGACTCAATACCTATGAAAATTATGAGGAATTGAAGACATGGTATTTGAATCAGTTAGAAAACGCTAAGTATTTACCTATAAACACATTAGATAATGTTGCAGCTGATATGTACGCTGATCTAAAGATGAAATATCATGGGGAAAACTAGATTTCTGCAATTACTCCTTAATTATTGTTTTTGTCCAGGAAGAAGTTTCATTTTGAACTTTTAGAAAATAGGTTCCAGTTGGAAAATCTGAAACATCTATTGTCGTTGTATTAGATTGAAATATTATTTCTTCCCCTGAAATCGAATAAACATGAATGGCTAGATTTTTAGATGCAATAGAAGAATCTAAAGTAATTGTGATTTTCTCGGAACTTGGATTCGGATATACTGAAAGAGTCTGATTATTTTCCAAATCATCAATTCCCAAATTAATATTTGTAGACTTAAAAATACTTCCGTTGAATCCACAAGTGTATCCAACACCAGAATTTGAAAAGGCGATCGCATTTTGAACTTTAGGTAGAGAAGTTAAAAAAGTCCAGTTAGTCCCTCCGTCGGTAGTTTTTGAAATCACACCTACATATGAATTTAGGTTTTGACCAACGATGAATCCGACATTGTTATTTACGAATTTTATATCAACATAAGAGTCCCCATAAACAATTTGTGGTATCCAGGTTGCCCCTCCGTTTGTGGTACGTATAATGATCGCTTGGTTCTCAATTAAATTTTTTCCTACTATAAACCCATTATTAGCATCTTTAAAATAGATACTCCGCAATTGAAAGTTGGCTGAAATACCACTATCAAAGTCATAAAGAGTCGTCCAACTTAATCCCCCATTAGTTGTTTTATGAATATGGGCATCATTCCCCACAGCGTAGCCAACAGTTGGGCTAGTGAAGAAAACATCGAAGATATGTGCTCCTTGCCCGGGGCTTACTGAACTCCAGGAATTTCCTTCATCGGTGGACTTCAAAATGACACCATTCTGACCACATGTATAAATATCTGTCCCATTTACACAAACCGAAAGCAACATTTCGGTTGTGCCCGAATATATTGATGTCCATCCCATTCCACCGTTCGTAGATTTAACAATTGTACCACCATCTCCAACAGCTATAATTGTAGTTGTGTTAATATATTCTACATCCTTTAAACCGGCAGTTATTCCAGAAATCTTTTGTGCCCAATTTACGCCACTAGTCGTCATTAAAATCTTTCCTCCATCCCCCACAGCGATTCCTTTGGTATCACTTAAAAGTTTTATTCCGTGAAGTTCATTTCCCGTACCACTATTTAGAGCTGAAAAAGTTTGAGAGATTAATGACGAGGATAGAAAAAGGGAAACAAAAATGAGTAGTATTTCTTTCATTGCGTATTAAATGAGTGGTTTTATAATTTATTAGTCTGGATAAAGATAGGATTCTTTGAAAGGTATTAAAATGATATACTGTAAAAAAGGATTATACTGAAAACCTTAACTTGGTAGGATTAGGCTTATTTTCAGAGTACAAAGAACATGGAATTGAAAATGATGTAAAAGAGATTGAACCACTCAAATAGGGTAATTTAAACAATTCTCTATAAAAATAAAAGCCCCATTACGGAGCTTTTTTATCTATAATTTGTTTCGAACTTTGTTACAACGGGTTCACAAAAAAAGACAACTGCCCACCATTTGGTGGGCAGTTGTCTTTTTATTCATATGTAAATAGCTTAAATCCTACAAAAAAAGTTAGTTGCCCACTTATTAGTGGGCAGTTACGATTTTTTATCTTCCTTCAAAAAAGTATTACTTTCAATTTGCTCTCTTAGTTTTTTCGCTAATGGTTCATAAATTCGAAATGCAGTAATTGTATTCATAACAAGTGTTTTGAATCTGTTTTTTGCGGTGTCTGATACTGTAACATATTCATCGTAATCACCAGAATATTCATTAGTCAATAAAACTAGTTTATCAATGGTTTTCCTTTTTCTATCTGCTGGTAATTGTTCGAGTTCTTCGATTTTTGTAATTGAAAATTCGTGCGCAAATTCATTTCGTATATTGTTGATGCAACGACAGGCTTCGAAAATTTGTTTTGGAAAAAGTCTGAATGAAGCAAGCATATTTATTTTAACGCTTATTGCTGTATTAGAAAAATCTAAAAATGAATTGAAGTCTGGGAACAATATTTCCAAGGATCTATTTACATGATATTCCATAAATAGCGCGAAGTAAATGACCGAATTCCGATCTTCATTGTAACTGTTAAAACGTTGAATATGTTCGGGTACTTCTTTATTCCAAATAGAAATAACTTCCCTTAAATATTTATCATCCCAACCATTAATTATGGCTTTTTGGTCATGGTCAATAAAGAAATCTTTTTTACTCATAAATAATTTTTAGTTCGTACGAATTGGACAGTTTCATTCTTTTTTAAATCTTCCCAAATTTTCTTGTTGCCCTTATAAAATGATAAATAAAAAATCCGTCTGAAATCCGTAAAAGCAATTCCAAACCTATATCAAATCCTTTTATATATTCAGGTGTCTTATGGACCGGATTCAAAAGTTCAAAGTATTGCCCAGTTCCGTTTCTAAAAGTTTCAAAATCATTAGTGAAGTTGAATCCTATAATCAAAAAATAGATCAATGTATGGAATACAAATAACCACATTAATGGTAATGCCCAACTTTGACCAAAATCTGAAACCCAGCGACTCAAGAATATTAAAATTCGATCCCAAAATGGAATGTTCCAACTAATTCGAATTTCTTTCCATCGAAGGCGCATTTCATTTCTGTAAAAATCCAGCGATTCAATTAAATTATGATTAGAGATAGATGTTGCTTTTAATTGTCTATAAGTCTCACGTTCATAAAGTAAAATACTTACATCTTGATCTTCATAATTGTAAAGATTGCCAAATAGATATTTTCTAATGCGGTACAATAAATTGCCTTTATTGGAACTTATATCTGCTTCGAACTTTTTTAGCCATTTTTTTCGAATTGGATAAAACATCGGAATATCTTCGTCAATAAAACTATCAGAAAGTTTTTTTCCTGGTAGCCATTTTACATTGGCAATATTCAGTGAACTAAAATCACATCGTTCAATTAATAGTTTATTATCAAAGAAGACCTGATTCCAATAAAACGATTTAATTGCAACATCGTAAAACTCCGCTTTATCGATTTTGATTTCGTTAAAACGAACACTACCAAAATTACTTATGACATCATTCATTTTTAAGTGATTGATTTCAATTTCATCTAAAGTAATGGAACCTGTAAATGAATGAAATTCAAAACTTAATTCTTGAATTTTATTAGCAAGTATCTCCACTTTTGTTTTATCGATGAATTTATAATGTGCCATAATCGTTAAAGAATCAAATTCTTTAGCTTTGGAAATAATTTTCTCAACTCCTCCGACGATCGTCACGTTTCTGAAATTGGTTAATTCAATTTGATTGATTTGATTTTTGGAAATTATATTTACAGACTCTAATTCTTTACTATGAAGCCTAATTTTATTGATTTGAGCATTTTCAATAGAGAGGGACTCTCCCTTTAATTCTGATAGGATTATTGATTGGCTACATTCAGAATTCTCGAGTAATGTGGTTTGTATTTCTGAATTATAAATGGAAATTGAACCAATTGTACACCGTTCAAATTGTAATTCGTTTAATAATGATTTTATCATTTTGAACCTGCCTAGTTTACAGTTATCAAATTCAAAGTATAAATCAACTTGTAAATTATTTATCGCAAACCCTTTTTTGAAATCACAATTTGAAAATCGAAGAACTTTATTTTCTCCGAAATCCGTTTTATTCTCAAAATCAATAGCTGAATATTCTTCAAATATTTCATTATCAATTGTTTTTTGGGATTTCATTGCTTCCAGCAAGTAGTCAAGGGTTAGTTTATTATTCATAGCAATAAATATAATCACATTATAAAAATGTGATTCTTATAAAAGAATATTAACATTTAAAGCTCCCTGTAAAAATAGAAGCCCCTTTTATGGAGTTTTTTATCTATGCTTTGTTTCGACTTTTGTTGCAGCGGGTTTTCGGGCTAAATTTCTTTCCGGAATTTTTCAATACTGAATTGATTTTCAGAATTATTGTGTAGTATTAAGGTAAGAACAGAACATGAGCTATTCATCAATAATAAAATCGAGAATAAATAAAGTTTTGATTGATTGTAAATGGTGTACTTAATATTTACATATGTTAGCAAAAATTAATAATGGAGAGTATAACCACAAACGCTGGTAAGAAAATTTTCTGCCTTGACACAGAAGGTGTCATACATTTACATGATTTGTTATCTAACAATGTCCATCTTCTGGAGGAAATGGATCCAGTAGAGCCGAGGGGAATTAAGAATAAGGGAATGCTTGAAAGTGCAATTGGACGTCAGTTTGCTGGTTTTGGCGACTTTAATAAATATGATGATTGCTTTTCAAACGTTGCGACTTTAGCATTTGGGGTCATTAAAAATCATGCTTTCCATAATGGAAATAAACGAACGGGGTTACTATGTATTGTAAAACATCTCTATAATAATGGATACGTCCTTTCTCCAGAACTAGACTCGAAAGAGTTTTATGAATTTCTCGTGTCGATTGCTGACTCAAGTCTATATCAGTTTTTCCTTAAGTATATTAAAAAATATCCAATGATACGTTCCAAAGGCGAAAAAAGGTTAAGTATATGGGATACTGACATGGATATTCGTTTTATGGCATTTTGGATAAAGAAAAATTCAAGTCCTAAAGCCAATACTATCAAGGGGAACGTTAAAATTTCGACACTTAAAAAAGCCGTTCGAAACAAGCATATAAAAATAAATCAAAACGGTTCGAATTTAGAGTGTGAATTAGAGAGGGAAAGTAAATTTTTAGGAGTTCTCTTAGGTTCTAAAATGAAAAAAATATACTCATTAGGTAATAATAGGTCTGAAGTTGACAAAATAACCCTATCTAACTTCAGAAAGGATTTCAATCTCACTAAAATGCATGGTGTTGATGATACATTTTTTTACGAAGAAGAAGCTTTTCTAGATTCCGAAATTAAAGCTTATAAACAAATCATATATCAATTAAGTAAAACATAAACAAATTCAAGTAACTAACATACAATCATTTGTTACTGCTTTATTTGAGTTGTGTCTATTTCTTAATGCATTTAAAATTTGAAAATATGAATCCAGCAGAAGATTGCTTACGCTATTTACAATCTAGGAATTGGATAGAACTCACTCGAATTCTATCTGATAACAAAAATGCTCAAAATTTAGCCGATTCCCCAACGTTTTCCATATTTGAAAACATATTCATTGACGAGTTAAAAAAACATGAAAATGAAACGAGTGATGACTTAATTCATGTTGCAACAAGAATCTTCCAAATACATCAGCACGATAAATCAGCTTTCACGTTATCGGATAATGGGTTTAGAGGTGTTGCAAGGTATTTGTTTGACAGGAATCCACATAGAGTCTACGCCGAAATTCTCATTGATGAACCAGATGTCCAACTATTCTTAGAGAAAGAGGAAATTTCCATTCAGAAAAGAATAGTTATTGATCAACTAAGTTCTAATCTTAATGTAAAAGTTGGTGAACATGGTGAACTTCAGTTTGATAAAGATATTTTCAACGGTTCTCCGCAAGAAAAAGAGCTCTATCTCGCAGCAAAAAATGTATTGTCTGGTTCGATTTTACTCCCAAATACCGCTCTTAGCACCATAATAGATTCAAAAGTGTGTAGCTTTCTAAATGATGTAACTTCCAATTTCTTTTACAAATCTACACTTGATTTATGTGTTGTGAATCCAACTACATTTAGACCAGAACTGTTTATTGAGCTTGATAGTAGTTGGCATGATAAACCAAAAAATGTAGAGAATGACAAAATGAAAGATGAAATATTTCAAAAAGCAGGACTGAAACTTTTTCGACTAAGGAAAAAAGAGAATAAAGAAATGAAAGATATTTTTGAGTTGTTTATTAAAGAAAATTACTCAAGGTCTGAAAGAAATTGATTTGGGGTAAATTTAGTCTTGCTCTAAAGTGTTCGACTCTGGTTGCGGTAGGATCACAACAAAAAGAAAAGCCCCTTTATGGAGCTTCTTCAGTTATATTTTGTTTCGACTTTTGTTGCAACGGGTTCACAACAAAAAGAAAAGCCTTGACGATTGTTCGTTGAGGCTTTTCTTTTTGTACTTCTACTCGTTCTGTTTCTCATTCTACCTGGCTTTTCTTTTTGCAGAGCGAGAGCGGGGAATGAGAATGAAGAGGGGGAATCCGTGTTTGAAGGCTGAATCTAGTTTCCTCCCTCGGAGGGAGGAACAAGGAGGATAGCGAAGAAAAATCTCTTGTAAACCATTGATTTTATTGTGTATTTCTAATATTTAAGGCAGTTCTAATCTAATTGGTTTCAGGCAACAAAAATCAACTATATCTAGGTCTGTTATCAGGAGTCGAGTCCGTTAAAAAAACACGAAAACAGTTCGCTTTTATTTTTATATTGGTACTTCACAAGTATGTATTAATTGGCCAACCGATAAAATACCTATACCAGGTATCCTGAAAATTGGACTTTGAGATTAATCAAGAGTTATTATTCTACCAAGGTTCTTTACATTTGCAATCTAGATACCTCTTAAATTAAATTACTTATGATAAATAAAGCCAACCGCCTAATTTTTGTTTTCATGTGTTTTGTTGCAATGCAGGTTAGAGCGCAATCTGTTCTGTATGTTACTTCTCTCGGTGACAACGGTCCGGGAACACTTAGACAACAAGTGATCAACGCTTTTCCGGGCGATACGATTAAGTTCCAGGTAACGGGAACTATTTTTTTAAGCACAGGAAGAATTGAATTTCTAAAAAACCTGGTAATTGAGGGACCAGGTATGAATAATTTAATAATTAGACCCAGCTCACCGGACCGAATTTTTCGTTTTGTAGGA
>NZ_JASLCN010000498.1 GCF_030151805.1 Fluviicola sp. | reverse complement strand
TGATTGCTGTAGAGTTGATTCTCACAGAACCTGATGGAGGAGCAACGAATGTGTACCACAAGGTACCATTCAACGTTGAGTTCACCCAACCGGTTGTTGTTTGCGCACCTGTTGCAGGCGGAGCAATGTTCGTTTCATTCAGAGAAACGGTTGCTGCTGCATTGTTGAATGTGTAAGTTTCACCCAATTGTAACAATTCCTGTGCACAAACAATGTCGTTCGTTGCAGGCATTACTACTGTGATTGGTCCAACATAGTTTGAGCTGTCATTTGTACCTGCACAAAGTGCCTGCACATAGATTTGATAGACTCCTGATCCGATTAAAGTAGGATCAACTACCGTATCTGCGAAATTGGTTCCGGTAGCATTCCAGATTTCACCTGTTCCCAATGTAAATCCAGTCATTCCGTATTGGATCTTGAATCCTGTTACAGGGTAAAGAACTCCTGTTGAAGTCCAGTTCCATGTTACTTCAAGAGAATCCGGATCGGTCATACCTGCAAGTCCTGTGATATCAGCACAATTTGGTTTTGTAGTGAATTGGTAGAAATAACCTCCTGAAGTCAAGCTATCACCTGTACACTCAGAATAGATGTAAACATCATAGGTAGTCATTTGAGTCAATAAGTTTCCGAAACCTGTATCAGAAGTGTTCAGGTTCAATGTTCCCAATTCCTGTCCCGGAACAGTTGGATCAAATCCTTCTTCTCCGTAAACTACAGTCCATTGAGTTTCACCATATTGTCCCGGATCCCAGTTCAACGTTGCGTCAGTCACATAAATGATCGAAATCAGGTTCTGAACATTCGGACAAAGTGCATTGTAGAAATGTGCACAAGAGTTGTTTGTAAGATACGTTGCACTGTTCATACTAACAGTTGCGGTACCGCCTGCAGTAACTGCTGCGATTTCAGCATCCGCACCGTTGTTCCATGATCCGTTACCCATCATGACATCCTGGTAAACGAAATAAGATTCACCTGATGCTTCATCGTAGATTACTTCGAAAGTAGCACCGTCAGTTGATGCAGGGAAGCTGTAATGCGGAACATCTTTCCAAAGAACAACGAATTGTCTGTTTGGAGCTGTACCGATACTTTGGTAGAATACACCACCACCAGCAACAGGAGTGTTCAAATCCTGGCAATATGGATAGAATCCGTTGCCAGCAATACCGTAACCAACGTTACCGGTTAATGTGTTGAACAAGATACCTCCGTTGTTTCCGATTGTAATGGTTGTTACGTTTGTTCCGTTCACGTTCCATGCCCAAGGGAGCGTTACACCAACCTCAGCATCGTCTGTTAAGTTTGTGTTTGTTCCTGTGGCAGAGATATCAATGAATCCGGGTCCGCAATCACCATCCCACGTAAAGTATGGAGCATTTGTTGTGAATGCAAATGGTCCTGCCCATGCAGAGGTTCCGATACAACCAGCCTGAACGTAGAATTCATATGCTGTATTCGGTAATAAATTGATTGCCTGAACACTATCGTTTGTTACGTTAGGCATCATTGTACCTGTTCCCGGAGTAAATCCTGCCGGACCGTATTCAACATTCCATGTGGATTCATTTCCTTGCGGAGTCCATGTCAACATGGCATTGAAGAAGTTGACATCGAATGCATTCAATGCGGTTGGAGCTGTAGGCTGTGTAAGTGTAATCGTGTAAATTCCTGATTGCACTGGACTTCCCTGCTCTTTCACAACCACTGTGTGTGTTCCGGCTGCTAAGTTTGTAGGAATCGGACCGAAAGCACCTCCGTCAACAGAATAAACAAATGGTTGTGTTCCACAGTTCACGGTTCCTAATGTAAAGCTTCCGTTTGCCAGGTTGTTACAAGTAACGTTTTGAGGAATCAATTGTGCGTCAACACCAGATACGGTTACTGTAACCGGAACACGTGAAGGGCTCATACAGTTTCCAAGGTTTGTTTGCGCATAGAATGTATAAGTACCATTTGTTGGAGTTGGCAAAACAGAAGTTCCCAAAGCATTCATAGATGCTGTGTTTCCAACCTGTGTTCCTCCTGTAGCTGCACTAAACCAATCGATCGTGTAAGCAGGTTGAGAAGGAAGTGGTCCTGTAAAGTTCAAAGTAACCGTTAAATTCAAAGTTACATTGTCTCCGAAGTTGTCTAAATCCGCAGAAACAATTGAAACGGAAGTTAATGGTAAGTAAGGAGTCAGGTTAAAGCTTGCCAGGTTACATTGGTTTGTTGCAACAGTAGTACCGTTTACCACAATGCTGTATGAATACCATGATCCACAAAAACTACCGCTGATAGTGGAGGCCAATGTCGCGGATGAGATTGGTCCGTTCGGGCAGCTGAAGTTTGTTACTGTTGCAGTAACACCTGAGTTATCCGTTCCTGAAGCAGATCCTGAAATTGTACATGTTTGTGCTCCCATCAAAACAGGAATCTGAGCAGCAACCGGCATGGGGTTCGCTGTTGTACAATAGTTGTAATTGTTCGGGTTTGCTGTCGGGTTTCCAGGAATAACTGAGTTTACAGTTACTGCTAATGAGCTTGTTGGCGACCAGCACTGACTTGCCGTTTCGTATGTTGCTACATAATAAGTTCCTGTAGAAGATACGTTTAACGGTGTTGCACTTGAGTTTGTAGTTGTGAATGGTGGGTTTGCACCAGTTTGCCAGTAATAAACAAAACCGGCAGCCGGAGCAGGCATAGTTAACGAAGTTCCCGGAGTACAAGCAGGGTTTTGTCCTGCTGTAGGAGCAGCCGGAGTTGCAATAACCGGGAAATTAGTTACTGTTATTGAAGAAGCTGCTGACCAGATATTGTATAATGTATTCAATCCTCTCAGATAATAAGTTCCGTTTGAGTTGATTGTAAATGGCCCGGCGTAAGCATTCGCAGTACTTACTCCGGTTGCACTTGACTGCCAGTACCAGGTCGTATTTGCAGGAGGAGTTCCTGTAACAT